>CACZPB010000143.1 GCA_902782905.1 uncultured bacterium | reverse complement strand
GCGTAAATTCCCGACAGTTTGTTCAGTTCCCGCATTCAAAACAGTTTTTTCACTTTTTGCAGCCAAAACTGCATTTGAACCAACGAGTGATAATATAATGGCTAATGATAATAACTTCTTCATAATTTCCTCTGTACCTACTTGATTTTTTATAACATGGATGATAACATAAATGTGTTGCATTTGCAACATGTGGTAAAATAAACACACAACAAACAAAGGATTTACATAAAGTGCAAGAACATTATATAGATACGATATTTTATCAGATAGAACTCACAGCAAAATATTGTAAGATGCTAGGGCAGCAAGTTTTTGAAAAATATAATACAGGAATTACGGTTGAAGAATTTGCAGTGCTTGACACTTTAGTATGTAATAACGAACTTTGTCAGAGAGATTTGGCTAAGTTAATCCTAAAAGACAGAGCAAATACAGGTAAGCTTTTGGATACTTTAGAGCAAAAAAATCTTATTCAAAGAAAACTCTCAACAAAAAATAACAGACCTGTCAAGATTATAGAAGTTACCCAAGAAGGTATAAAAAGAGTTGAAACTGCCGCTGCAAAAATCAGACCGCATTATTCAGAAGTTAAAGAAAAAATAGCAAACAGCGATCTGGCAAAAGTAAACGGCATGCTAAAAGATTTAAGAAAAATGTTGAATGAAACGATAGATATACAGATATAAGGAATAAAAAATGAGTGAAGAAAAGATTTTAGATGAGAAAAATACAAGAAATTTACCTGTTAAGAAAAGATACATATTCATTTTTGTTGCAGTTATAGCAATATTGCTTGGCGGATATTTTATCTATGATATGCTGGGTTATGAATCAACAGACGATGCTTACGTAGAAACAACAACAGTTTCTGTTTCACCAAAGGTTGCGGGTGAAGTTGTAAAAGTTTTGGTCAAGGATAATCAGGTTGTTAAAGCAGGTGATGTTGTTGCAGTGATTGACCAGAGAGATTACAAAATAAAACTTGCGCAAGCTCAAGCAGCTTATGAAAGAGCTATTTTGAACCAAAGTAATGCTCATGCAAACTTGAATGCAGCAAATTCTGAAATTTCTCTTGCACAAAAAGATGTTGAAAGATATGAAAACCTTTACAGCGCAGGTGCTGTTTCAAAACAAACGTTAGACAAAGCAAAAACAAATTTGGATTCAATAAAAGCAAGACAAACAAGTGCAGAGCAGTCAATATTTTCGTCTAATCCTGCAAATAGTGTAAAGGTAGCTGATGCAGACTTAAATATATTAAAGGCTCAACTTGATGCGGCAAAACTTGCAATGGAATATACAGAAGTAAAAGCTCCGATAGACGGAACTGTTTCTAATAAAAGAGTAGAAGTCGGTATGCTGGTTCAACCGGGCTCGCCTTTATTTGTTATAGTTCCACATGATGTTTGGGTTGTTGCAAACTTCAAAGAAACGCAACTCGAAAAAATGAAAAAGGGAATGAGTGTTGATATTAAAATAGATACTTATCCTAAAAAAGTTTTTAAGGGAAAAATAGACAGTATTCAACGTGCTTCAGGAGCGAAATCAAGTCTGTTTCCACCCGAAAATGCTGTCGGTTCTTTCGTAAAAATTGTACAAAGAATTCCTGTAAAAATCGTATTTACAGAAAAGATTGACCCTGATGAATATTCAATAATCCCCGGAATGTCAGTTGTTCCGAAGGTCAACATCAGAGCTAACACAAAAAATGACGATAAATAAACACTAAATAAAAATAAGAAACAACTCCGGCTGTTTGAACAAAACAGCCTTTTTGTTTGTTCTTATTTGCCATCAAGTGCAGCCTGCAACCTTGCAAGTGAGCGCGCAAGTGCAGCTTGTGCTCTTTGAGCATCTATATTGGCATCTATTTCTGCAAGTCTTGCCTCGGCTCTCTCTTTTGCCGCTTTAGCTCTTGTTACATCAATATTTGAGCTATCTTCGCAGATATCTGTCAGTATAATTGCGTTGTTATCTTTGAACTGAAAAACACCGCCCATCGTAGCAAAATATTTGAACTTTTCCCCGACTTTTGCCTTTGTAACCCCAATTTCAAGCGATGTTGTAATAGGAATATGGTCTTTCAAAATTCCTATTTGACCGCTTGTTGTGCAAAGCGTAAGTTCATCAACTTCGCCTTCAAAAACAATTCTTTCGTGTGTTATTATTTTTAGTTTCACTTCGTTAATCCTTATGACTAAAGTGAACAAGTGAGCTGATGAACAAGTGAGCTGATGAACTTTTAAAATTCACTTAATCACTCAATCACTTAATCACTCAATCACTCTGTTAATGTTTTTGCTTTTTCAATAGCGTCTTCAATAGTACCTACCATATAGAAAGCTTGTTCAGGAAGCTCATCGTGTTTTCCCTCGATGATTTCTTTGAACCCTTTTATTGTATCTTCAAGTTTTACGTACTTGCCTGAGATACCAGAGAATTGTTCTGCAACAAAGAATGGTTGAGACAAAAATCTTTGAATTTTTCTTGCTCTGTTTACGGTCAATTTATCCTCATCAGAAAGTTCATCCATACCCAGAATTGCAATAATATCCTGAAGTTCATTATATTTTTGAAGAATTTCAAGAACTTTTCTTGTCACATTATAATGTTCTTCACCTATAATATTCGGATCTAATACTCTTGAATTTGATGCAAGCGGGTCAACAGCAGGATAAATACCCAGTGAAGCTATCTGTCTTGACAATACCGTTGAAGCATCAAGGTGAGAGAATGTTGCTGCAGGAGCCGGATCCGTCAAGTCATCGGCTGGCACATAAAT
>CACZPB010000142.1 GCA_902782905.1 uncultured bacterium | reverse complement strand
GCTAGTGAGCGTAAGAGTGCGGGCTTAGCCCGCTACATCAATTTGGTCTTTCACCCGAAGGGTGATATGGTTATCCATTCGGTCGCGGGTTTCTCTCTTTCTTTTTGCTTCTGTTTTCTTTCTCTCTTTTCTTCGCAACAAAAGAGAGAAAGAAAATAGAAGGTGTCAAATAAATAAAATAAATATTCATACAAAACAGCATGAATTTATACACCCAAATATATTTTTTGATGCATTATATACTCTTTATTTATGCTAAAATGTGATAAAGATATTTTGATGAGGAGAGTTTATGTCGATTTTAATAATGATTTTGCTGTTAAGTTTGTTGATACTGGTACATGAAGCAGGACATTTTTTTGCTGCACGTGCTTTTGGGATAAGGGTTGATAAGTTTGGCTTCGGACTTCCTATCGGTCCTACTTTGTTTAGTAAAAAAGTCGGCGATGTGGAGATTTTGGTACATGCTTTTCTGTTGGGCGGATACGTTTCTTTCCCCGACGATGAGAAAGACTGTGACTTGCCTAAAGACTCTCCAGAGAGATTTATTAATAAGCCGGCTTGGCAAAAAGCTATTGTTGTGTCAGCGGGTGTTATTTCCAACGTCGTTTGCGCAATTGCTCTTGTTATACTGGTTGCAGTTGTTTCCGGCAAACTTCCGTCAGGTAATTATGAAATATATGCAGGAGAAATCAGTGCACCAAAAGAAGCCAGTATTTGGGACTCAGGTCTGCAAAAAGGCGACAGAATTTTAAAAGCTAACGGGTGTGATATTAATAATGTTTATTCGCTTGTAACTATAGTTAAAAATAGTGCAAAGAATAATGGAAGAATAACCGAAGAAGCTATTGAGGCAAATTATGCAAAACTAAAAGAGTTAAACCCTGCTCTTTCTCGTGATGAAGAAATACCTTCAGGGTTAGCAATAAGACTTCCGGAAGAATTGTCACAAGAAGTTATAACTATGGATAAATATGCACTTAAGGGTGCAAAATATTTTAAGCCGGATGGTGAAAAAATTAGCCCTGATTTAGCGGATTTGGTAAAAAATATTGATGGTAAATCTGTCTATATATCAGATGGCAAGTATACTCTTTTGGATGTCGCAAAGGCTCTTTCAAACGGTAAACACCCTATTAATTTGACAGTTTTAAGAGAGGGTAGAGAAATTGCACTAAATCCGATTTATCCTGATGAAAAAGGAATTATTGGTATAGGGCTTGCAACAAAACAAACTATGATTGAGACAAAAACTCCGGTAGCAGTTGTCAAAGAGAGCTGGGTTTACCTTTGGGATAATACATACACAATGATGTACTCATTAGGTCAATTGTTTACCGGTAATATTCCACTTAAGGACATGCATGGAGTTGTTGCTATTACAAAAATTGGCGGAGATATGATAGAAAAAAGCGGTAAGGCTTCAGGAATATTGCTTGCGGCACTTATTTCCATGAACCTTGCAATCTTGAATATTTTACCGATTCCGGCGCTTGATGGCGGACACTTGATGTTTTTACTTATTGAAAAAATAATGGGCAGACCGTTAAACTAGAAAATTATTGAGACAATTTCAATGGTATTTTTCTCGCTTTTAATAATATTGATGATATTTGTTGTTTTCAATGATATAACACTAATTGTGCACAAATAGATATAGAAAACTGTACAATTGACCACACTATGCCCCTAATAAATAATTTCTGTATGAGAATTATTATTATAGGCGGAGTTGCGGCGGGTGCCAAAACCGCTGCTAAATCAAAGAGAATGCTTCCAGATGCGGAAGTTCATATTTATACAAAAGATAACTTTGTTTCTTATTCTGCTTGCGGCATGCCATACTATATCGGCGGAGATTTTCAGGATTGGCAACAGCTTATTGTGCGTACGAAAGAAGAATTTGAAAAAAGCGGAATACAAATTCATACGCGTGAAGAAGTTACTAAAATTCTTCCCGCGGACAAAAAAATTGTTGTAAAAAAGCTTGATACCGAGGAGTGGCAGTTTGTTGAGTACGACAAACTTGTTCTGGCAACCGGCGCTAACGCATTTATACCAGAGTTTGTTAATAAAGATATGAAGCAAATTTATACTCTCAGAACTCTTGATGACGGAATTGCACTAAAAGCTGGCATGAAGGAAGCTGAACATATAACCATTGTAGGCGGCGGATATATTGCAATCGAGCTTATTGAGGCATTTGTCAAGAATAAGAAACGTGTAACTCTTGTTGAAGCGGCGCCCTTTGTGCTGTCAATGCTTGATGAAGATATATCTTCGCTTGTGCAAGAATATATTCTGGAAAATTCAGAAGGCTTGGTAAAAATTATTAACGAAGATACTGTTAGTGAGATACTTGACGCTGATAGAGTTCTGGATGTTATTACATCCAAAGGTTATGGGTTTGAGACGGATATGGTTGTTGTAACTGCCGGTGTAAAGCCGGCGGTTGATATTGCAAAAGATGCAGGGGTTGAGCTTGGTCCAACAGGCGCTATTAAAGTAAATAGCCGAATGGAAACAAGTATTCCTGATATTTATGCTTGCGGGGATTGTGCTGAAAAAATAAATATGATATCTCATACACCTGTTTGGTTACCTTTGGGTTCTACAGCCAATAAAGAAGGAAGAGTTGCCGCTATTAATGTTTGCGGTGGTGTTGACGATTTTGAAGGTGTTTTAGGCTCTGCGGTTTTAAGGTATATGGCACTAAATATTTCTAAAACTGGACTTACCGAAAAAGATGCGCTAAAACTCGGGTATGATGCCGTTTCAGTTGTCATAACAAAAAGAGACAAAGCGGGCTATATGCCGGAGGTGAAAAATATTACACTGAAAATTATTGCAGACAGACGCTCTCATAAAATTTTGGGTGCACAGGCGATAGGGTGCGGTGATGCTGACAAAAGGATAAACACAATCTCTGTAGGACTTTTACAGGGTATAACAGTTGAACAGTTGATTGATGCTGACTTAACTTATGCACCACCTTTTTCAACAAGTATTGATATTTTAATATCCGCGGCACAAATTTTAAAAAGCAAGCTATATTAGTGTATATAATCCTTTAGAGTTAGTACTTAAGCAGATTAAGAAACATTTTAAAGGATGCTAAAATAAAAATGTAAGTCGAAGGCAACGAGTGATATTGTCGGATTTCGACGCTAAAATTTGATTAGGCATTATGTGTGTGTTCGGCTTACTTCTTTAGCTCAAAATCTTTTCTTCATAATAATTAGCCTTGGCTCCTTTTGTTTCTCTTCCGAAAGGGGCTTTATTCTTGGTTTTATATGGTAAAATTTTTATATGAAGAATATAAGAGTAAAATGTCCTGCAAAGTTAAATTTAACTTTAGAGGTTGTGAACAGAAGGGAAGACGGGTTTCACAATATAAAAAGTATCATGCAGTTGATAAGCTTGTATGATTTTTTAGATATAAAGGTTGAAAAGTCGTCCCAAAATGAGATTATTTTGGATGGTACAAGCAAAGAAATTCCATATAATGAAAAGAACTTGGTTTATAAGGCTGCGAAGTTGTTTTTGGACGAAGCTTTTATAGACGGGTTCAAATTGGACATTTTTATTGAAAAAAATATACCTATAGCAGCAGGACTTGCTGGGGGAAGTACAGATGCAGCCGGTACAATTTGGGGACTTAATAAATTATTTGGTGAACCTTTGAGCCGAGAAAAATTGCATGAAATTTGTGCGAAGCTTGGATCGGATTTGAATGTATGTCTTGAAGGCGGCTGTCTTTTAACTTCATCCAGAGGTGAAAAGGTTAATAAACTTCCCGTGGCAAATTATTTTGTAACTCTTATAAAGCCTAAGTATTTAGGGATTTCTGCGGGTGAAGCTTATACAAAATATGACAAAAAACCACGCGAGGATAAAGATTATACGGGCAAAATGGTAACAGCATTAAACAAAGGCGAAGATATCAAAAAACTTCTCTATAATGATTTAGAGTATGCGGTTTATGATGACTATGAAGAACTGCAAAAAATCAGGCAAAAACTGCCAAACTCAATAATGTCAGGTTCAGGTTCCACATATTTTGTTCTTGACGACTGTGCTGTTGATTTTGGAGATAGTTATCAAGTTATAAAAGGTCTTAAATTTATTGAGACAGGAGTTGAGGAAGTATAGGTTCCAAATTTATTATATAATCTAATCAATGGAGGATTATTTATGACAAAACTTAGTGCAGAAGAAGCGGCAAAGAAGATAAAAATGCTTGTATTTGATGTAGACGGAGTTATGACAGACGGAAGTATAACTTATGATGAAAACGGAGTTGAATACAAAACATTTAATGCCAAAGACGGTCATGGTGTTGTCAGAATGAATAAGTCAGGATTTATTACCGCAATAATTACGGCTCGTAATAACGGAACAGTTGCCCACAGAGCAAAAAACTTAAACTTTACTGAATTATACCAAGGATACAAATACAAACTTCCTGCACTAGAAGAACTTTTGAAAAAATATAATCTTACATTTGAAAATGTTTCGTATATGGGAGACGATCTTCCCGATATTTGTATTTTAGAAAAAGTCGGGCTGGCATGCTGTCCTAAAGATGCCGTAAAAGAAGTTCAAGAGATTTGTAATTTTAAATCTTCATTCTGTGGTGGAAAAGGTGCAGTAAGAGAACTTTGTGATTTTATATTGGAAACACAGGGAATAGAAAAAGAGTATTTGATTTGCGAAGGACCGAACAGATAACAAAAAGTTTTGTTTTCATTTATTCCCAATTTGTAAACTTTTCTTAAAAAGGTATATACTCCTACTTGTAGAGAAAAAAATAAATCGCTATAATAGTGTCTGGATTACACTTAGTTGAAATAGGGATTGAATATTGAAAATAGCTGAAATAAGTTCAATAAATAATTCTTCGCCGCACATACAGCCGAAGAAGAAAAATCCTTCGTTCAAATCTCTTGGGACTACTATACTTGGTGCGTCAGGTGCTTTAATGCAGGGTATAGAAAACAAGGGTTATTTTTTGTCATTTCTGATTCAAGATGGTTTAGGGATGACTCTTCCGCGTGTAATTACGGGGTTCCACCGAGATAAAGAGATAACAGGTGAATATAATGTAAAAGAAGGCTTAGAAGTATTGGGCAGAGAAGGCATGACCGGTCCGTTTATGATGTCAGTTGCGCCATTGATGCTTTGGCTTGGCGGTAAATATTGTAAATCTGCCGGTACAAATACCAGACTAATTAAACATATCGGTAAAAACTTTAAATCAATGCTTGAGTCTCCCGAGTTTAGTCAAAGTGTAAAAGCAGATAAGGAAGCTTTTAAGAAAGAATTTTATAAGTTTAATATAACTAAATTTTATCGTGATTCTGTTCCGGGGGATAAGGAAGCGGATAAAACGATTGCATATATTTTAAAAGAATTTGAAAATTTTGATTCAACCGACAAAAAACTAAGTGAAAAAGCTTACAAAAATATACTTACCACCATAAATGACAGAATGGTTGCTTCATCTTCCAATTTGGATGAAATATGCAGGTTGTCAATAAATCAAGACGGAGCAACTAAGTCTTATGCAGCGGGCGATGTTTTAAAGGCAATAAGGGCTTTCGGACAGGATGCAATAGGTAATAACCCTAATTCGTCAGAAATAGATACTGTTGCAGCAGAAAATATCAAAAACAACTTTGCTTCGAAACGACTGCTATTTAATACTGCGTCAATCGGGGGAACTCTTGCAGGGCTATCAGTTCTTCCAAAAATATATGCGTTTAGCTCTGTTGCTCCGGGGGCAGAACACTTTATTCAAGACGGAAGCGAAGATGCTGCTGATAAGACAGAAGGTGGCTCAAATCCGACTTTCAAGGGAAAAGGTATAAATTCTGAAAACATTTTTTCAAAACTAGGTCGTTTTATAACCAAAAAAGTTCCTGAATGGGCGCAGAGAGAATTTGAGTACAGCGGAATTAACTTTACTCCAACACTGATGGCGTGCCTATCACTTTTCGGTTTGCTGCTCCCGAGAGGAATGAGAGCGTATAACCGTGCATATATAGATGAAAACGGTAAACGCGACATGTCAGAAATTCACGAAATATTGTTTAGAGATACAATATCTTCTCTGGCTGTTGTATACACTGTTCCAATTTTAACAAAGCTACTGGTTAATTCTTATGAAAATAAGCGTGGATTTATATTAACCAACCGTGCTTCTATGGAAAAGAGTTGGTGGAAAAAGGCTTTAGATGTTATTAATCCATATAGTGATTTGAAAGTGCTTACTAATACGGAGCTTGAGGCTTTGTACGGAAATATTGATTCAAAATCAAAAATGCTTAATTTTGCCAACTATATTGATAAAAAAGGCGGAGATTTGGAAAAGATTTTATCCAAATCGCGCACGGCTGATGTTTTGTTTAATTCAAATACAGTAACCCTTGACTCTTTAAAAAACAAGAGCAAGTCTGAAAAAAATAAAGAAATCATATCGACAATAGAAAAACTTAAAGATAACAGTGAGACAAAAGAGCTTATCATAAAGCTTATGAAAGATAACGGTAAAATAAAGCAAAGCAGTATAACTCGCATTGCAAGAGGTTTAAACTCTATCCCCGGAGTTATTGTAACTGTTCTTATTTCACCGATAATTCTAGGTTGCTTTATTCCGATGCTTACCTATGCAAATACAAGAAAAGCTCATGCAAAACAACTTGCGGCAAAAGAAGCTGCAAAGAATCAGCCTGTTAACAAATAGAATATTCGTACTAAAATAAAACTATGACAATTTGTATTTTTCCGGGGACATTTAATCCAATTCATATCGCACACCTGAAAATGGCGCAGTTTGCGCTTGAACATTTTGGATTTGAAAAGGTGATTTTTATACCTTCTCACATTCCACCACACAAAACTGTAGATAAAAATTTGGCTCAACACCGGTATAACATGGTTAAACTGGCAGTCAGCAAAAATCCGAGATTTGAGATTTCCGATATTGAATATAAGTCTGACGGTAAGTCTTATACTCTTTATACTGTACAAAAGATAAAGGATTTGTATAATATAGATGGCAGAGTTAATATGTTGATTGGAACTGACGCATTTAAAAATGTTAGAATGTGGTATAGAGCGGACGAACTTATCGGGCTTGTGCATTTTATAGTTTTCCCAAGAACCGGTGATGATATAACCATGGAAGAGTATAAAGATTTTAGCTACGAGTTGGTGAATGCAGAAAAGATAGATGTTTCGTCTACAGAGATTAGGGAAAAACATGTCGGCAGAATGAGTATGGAAGTTGAGGATTATATAAAAGCAAATGAATTGTACAGTTGATTATATAAAGAATTGGCTTAAAGCAAATTTAAATGAAGAACGATATGAGCACTCTTTAGGAACGGCAGAGTGTGCTTCACGTTTAGCAGAAAAATATGGTTTAGATAAAGAAAAAGCTTTTTTTACGGGATTGATTCATGATTGTGCAAAATGTATGCCCAAAGAAGATAGCCTTGGAATTTTAAAAACCTTGTCTCTATGTGAAGGGGAAATGGAAAACTTTAAAACACACCATGCTCCTGTTGGCGCGTATTTGGCGAAAAAAGAGTTTGGAATAGAAGATGAAGAAATTTTATCGGCAATCAGATGGCATACAATCGGTAAACAGGATATGTCGCTTTTTGAAAAAATTATATTTCTGGCTGATAAAATTGAAGAAAGGACTCGTCCTATTGAATATGCAAAGCCAATAAGAGACGCTCTTCTTCAAAACGGAATTGATGCAGGTTTGCTTGTTTGCTATAAAAATACAATCAAAAGTCTTGTTGACAGAGATTTAACAATATGTACCGTTACAATAGACATTTACAACTCTCTTTTAAAAAGTCAAATTGCATTAACTTCAAATGAAATTTTATTAAAATAGATGTAGATTAATATGTAAAACGTAGTATAATGTAATTATGAGGAAGAGGTTAGCTTTAGTATTACTGAGCATATTTTTGATGAATTCCGTCGTTATGGCAGAAGCTCCCTTCCAAGGTTATGCAGAGTACGATAATCCTTATGCAAAACCGGATGAGGAACTTTTTACCGGAACAACGGATACACTCGATAAGAGAGATGTTATACATATGACTGTTTCTCAGGTTTTGGACGGTTCGTTTTCACTGGAAGGAGACGAGTTTTTTGCCGAAATTACATCTGACGTAATGGGGGATAAGGGTGTAATAATTCCAAAAGGCTCTATCGCGCATGGTACTATAGTTGAAACAGGCGAAGCTAAAAGATTAGGCAGAAACGGTTATTTAAATTTAAGTTTTGACAAAATAACAACTCCCGACGGTAGAGATATTGATATTGAAGGCAAAATGTCCACCAAACTTCATCCGATAAAAGAGGTCGGAAAAATTGTAGCAACTGATGTCGGATATACAGTAGGCGGCGGTGTTGTAGGGGGTGTTTTTGCCCTGCAAGCACTGGGGTTGGAAGCTGCAATAGCATCCCATGGTTATACAGTGGCGGGCGGCGCGGCACTCGGAGGCGCAGTAGGGCTTGGGATGTCATTATATAGAAAAGGAAAAAATGTCTTGATTTCTCCGGGGGATGAAATAAAGGTGAAAATTTTATCAAAGGTAGAACTTCCGCTATATAAAGAGGAAGCACTAAAGCAAAAAGAACTTCATTATCCAGGGCTTGATATAAGAATCGCAAATATTTTATATGAAAAAGATCCTTTTGGAAATGTTAATACAATTACTCTTTCTCTTTCGATTTCAAATATGTCTAAAAAAACTTTTTCCGGCATGGATTTAACGCTTGTAAATGATTACAATAACATATACAATGCTTCGATTTTTGGCGATACAAAGCTTTTGTTCGCGCAATTGAAACCTGGGGATAGGTTTGCCGGCAAGATTTCTTTTGCGGTAGACAATGTAAAACAGTCTTTCTGGTTGACCGTTAACGATAGGGCAAAAAACAAACCTGTAGCAAAAATTTCTCTGGATAATGCTTACAAAAATGTGTCAGAGGATGTTAAAAAGCGGAATAATAAGATAAAGAAGCCAAAGAAGAACTATTATAAAGAAAATGATCCTTTTGATTTGTAAAGATTTATAACGTAATTGGCAAAAAATTTTTTTTGAGGTGTTAAAATAGGCAGAAGTGAAAAAGAAAGGAAGATTATGCCGACAGTAAATTTGATGCCTCAATTAGACAACAAGGCTCACAAAATGATTCTTAGTGTAATTAGGAATTCTTCTGGGCAGAAAGAAAATGTTGCCGAATTTTTTAGATATGCGAACAAAAATGATGTTCAAGGTCCAGCGTTGATTTCATATTTTACAAAATATAATAGTTTACGTGATAGTTTTGGAGAAATAAATAACAACAATATGCATAGATACTCTCATATAGAAAATTTTATAGATGATATTGTAAATTCAAGACCGGATATAAAAGCTGAAGCTGAAAAATTTGTTAATATCTTAAATCAAAAGTATCCAAAACATCTGAAAGCCCGCATATCAGCAGCTAACCAAGGTGCGGTAAAGAGTGATACTATTGTACCTAAAAGTATTGGCAAAAAATTTATGGTAAGAATGAATTTGTTCCTTGACAAGCTAGTAGAATTTTGTAAACCTGTAGAATAGTGAATTTTGTTATAAAAAAAGAAAAGCAAGGATTATATTTTTTAGTCCTTGCTTTTAATTATTTATATATGTGTGTGTGTTCTTTCTATAACAAGTTCAGAGCAATACTTGGTGATTGGTTAGCAGTTGCAAGTAGTGTTGCAGAAGCTTGTTGAAGAATCTGAGCTTTAATGTAGTTAGAAGATTCAGTAGCTACATCTGCGTCACGCAAAGTTGATAGAGATGACGTGATGTTTTCAGATTGAACACCGATTGACTCAATAGCAGATTCAATTCTGTTTTGAGCAGCACCAAGAGTTGTGATACGTCCAGAAATCTTGTTGATTACTTTGTCGATGTGGTCAAGCATCTTAGCTGCTCCACCCTCTACAGTGCCGTTTCCTGCGCAATCCTTAGCTATTTTTGCAGTAATATCCGCAACTTTTTTATCCTTATCTGTTTCCGTACTTGTCGGAACAACATAGTCGCCACCGCTAAATAGTTCTACAACATTACCATTTGCAAAAAGCTCTTTATCCAAGTGGATTTGGCTCTTTGTTGCAGAACTGTCTGTACCTACTTGAATATCTAAGCCGCTGGTTGCTTGTGGTGTTGCACCTGCCATCAATGCAATGTCGTTGAATTCACAGTTGGTCGCAATACGGTTAATTTCTTCAAGTCTTGCTTTGATTTCTGATTCAATAGCGTCTCTTGATTGTTTACCGTAAGTTCCGTTAGCTGCTTGTTCAGTCAAGTCTCTAACACGTTGAACGTGAGAAGAAATAAGTGCGTAATGGTCTTCGAGAGTAGAGAGCATATCTGCGCCTGTTGCTGCGTTATCAGCTGCTACGTCGAGTGAACCCAGTTTTGCTTCCCAGTTTCTTGCGATAGAATAACCTGCTGCGTTGTCAGCTGCGTGGTTAATCTTGTAACCTGTT
>CACZPB010000141.1 GCA_902782905.1 uncultured bacterium | reverse complement strand
TACAAGAATACTCGTTTCGATATGTGACAATAATTCTTTTGTGTTAAGTGGAATATTATTGTCATAAATCGAGACGATATATCCCGATAATTTTTCTTCTATTTTTTCTATAGAAGATTCAAATAAAATTTCTACACCGGCATTTTTTAACATTTTATCGAGAATTATTTTGACAAGCTCAGGGTTAAACCAACCTTTATTCCCGTCAGAATAAGTAATAGCGCCGTTTACTTTTTCTAATTCATTATACAGTTCATCAAAAAATTCTGTATTTATCGCATTCGTAGCTGTTTTCATTGCAGGAACAACAAGGGAAGATGTAATTGAGCCGCCTAAAAAACTGTTTTTTTCTATCAATAATGTCTTTAGCCCAAGTTTAGATGCAGTGTAAGCACAAGCTACACCTGCAGTTCCCCCGCCTGCAATTATAATATCGTATTTATTCTTCACTCTCTGTATCTCCTTTTTCTGAGCGCAGCTTCATATATTTTGATGAGCTCATTAAGTTGCTGTTTTTAAATTCATACTCTCTTAAATCAATGATGTCTTTATTGTCAAACGATAGATTAGGATCGTGATACGGAATACCGGCTTTTGTATTACACAAACCTATCTCAAAATTATCAAGCGGATACTCTATTTTTGATTTATCATTAGATGCAATTGTTCCGACAAATGTTTTTGTTTTTTCGTTATAAATTTTTCCGACATATAAATTGTTTTCTAAAAAAGTATTTCTTATCTGGGCTGAGTTTGAATAAGTAAGTATGACTCCTGAAGTGTTTAATCTTTTTACAAGCTCAGCAACGAATTCTACTGACCAAAGTTGTGGAGCTTTTGTATAAGTGAAGGCATCTAAAAATATACAGTCATATTCGCGGTTTAACTTTAAAATACTCTTTCTTGCGTCATTTATGTAAAAATGCATGTTAAACAGCCTCTCAGCGGCTTTAAAATCGATATTTTTATTACGTATCGATAAATGGTGATAATATATATTATGTAAGAAGGTCGATAAAATACTCATAGAGGATAAATTATACCCCCAAAATTGATTAAATTTGGCATATTTTATTAAAGACTTTGCAAAAAATTGTGAAGTCCACTTTTCTTTGATGATATTTTTAATATTTTCGTCAATATATTCTCTACCGAAATATTCTGAGAGACGATTTATTATAATGTAATTTACAAGACCATTTACTTTATACTCTTTATCAATATGCATATTTTTAAATCTTAATTCTAAAAGAGCTTTGATATCTCTTTTGTTTTGGGGAAGAAAATTTGACGCAACGTCTACGAAAATATCCTTAACTTTATAATAAGTCTCAAAACAATCTAAAATTTCCGGCACAATATCAGAATAAATCTCCGCAGGAGTTTTTACTGTTTTAAAAAACGGAGATAATTTAACTAGTTCTTCATTAATATCTAAACAATCTATATTAATTAAAGACTTAATATTATCGTCTTGTATCGCATCGTTATGTGATAATAATTCATCGTTCTTTCTTAAAAGTTTATTGACACATATCGAAACGAGTATTTTTATTTTTTGAAAAATATTTTTTTTCAAAATTTTATTTTTATTTTGATTAATTACAAAACTCATGAGAGCTTTTGTGTTATATCCTATTCCGTAACAAATATCCAAAACGTTTACTTCTTGTTTGTACTTGAGAAGTTCATCTATTTTAGAAGGTATAACAAACTTTTCCCATGCTTCTGTAAGGGCGCCGAATTTGGAATGAAATACATCCTTGTCTGCATGAGAATAAAGCCCTATAGAGCCATCTTCTGTATAATACGGTTCATAATCCCTCATACCCTTATTTTACCAGTATTATAGCCCGAATGCAATAGGATTATATTTTTGTTATAATCTAGCTATGGGGCTGATTTCAGTATTAAGAAAGAAAAACAAAAAGTTATTATTTACAACTCCTTCTCACTCAGGGAAGAAGGCTATTTATCATAAGTTTTACCAGTGGTATAAATCTGATATATCTGAAGTTGATGCTTACAATCCTGAAGATGCCCTAAAAGAAGCGCAAGAGAAAGCTGCTTTAATATACAGAACAAAAAAGACCTTATTTTTGACAAACGGCTCTACAAGCGGTGTTTTAGCGTCAGTTCTTGCATGCTGCAATAGAGGAGATAATCTTCTAATCTGGAGCAAAGCTCATCCTTGCCACAGAAACGCTGGAACTCTTAGCGGCGCGAATATTATTGAGTACGAGCTTGATTACAATTCGGATTGGGGAATTTATGAGAATATTACTCCTCAAAGAGTATTAGAATTAATAAGTAAATTTAGTCCAAAGGCGATAATAATAACCTCTCCCACATATGAAGGAATGTGTGCCGATGTTATAAAAATAGCTCAAATTTGCAAAGAAAATAGAGTATACCTAATTGTTGATGAAGCGCATGGCGCTCTCTACCCGTTTTCTGAAAATTTGCCGCAAAGTGCGGTAAGATATGCTGATTTTACAGTGCAATCACTGCACAAAACGGCAGGCGGAATTAATCCCACAGCGCTTTTACACACAAACTCTGAGCTTGATGTTGAAAAAGCCCTAAGGCTCATTAACACAACCTCCCCTTCTTATCCGATGCTTGCGACTATAGAAGCAAATATTAACTACTTAAATTCGAAAAAAGGCAAAAAAGAAATTGAAAGTTTAATCTCAAAAATTGCTAGCATAAGAAAAAAACTAACAAACCTTGAGTTTTACGGAGATGACATTACAAAAATTCTAATCAAAAAGCATGGCATAAGCGGATATGAGCTATCTGAAATACTTTATGAAAAATTTAACATAGAAGATGAAAAAACAAACTCAGCCTCAACAATGCTCTTAACAGGCATAGGTACGACAGAGAGAAAATTAGCCAAGCTTAATCACTTAATCAAGCTCTGAATTTCTTTGAAATGAGGATGTTTTGCTCCTCTTAATAATTCAAACAATGCAATCTCTACTGTTATAATTTTTCCTCCGGCGCATTTTATTCTCTCAAGCCCGAATTCGTACTCAGTTTCATCTCTGCTTCCGCAGGCATTAGCGATAACAAAAACATCATAGCCATCTTCTAAAAGCGCTTGAGCCGTTTGACTCACACAAATATGCGTCTCAATTCCAAATAATACAACTTGTTTGCGTTTTTTATTTTTTAGCGCATTTCTAATATCATCATTATCTAATGCAGAAAATGTATTTTTCTCATAAACCTCAACATCTGCGCCGATATTATCTTTTATCTCACTTACGGTGTCTCCCAAACCTTTGGGATATTGTTCTGTTATAATAACAGGTAAACCTAATATTTTTGATGTTTGCGCAAGAATCTTTGAATTCTTTGATATAATTTCTTTATTAAAAGCTGCATTGATAAGTTTTTCTTGTATATCAATTATTAAAAATAAAGAATCATTTTCACTTAACAAACTCATTTTCTGCCTCACTTTTAAACTCTGTAACAAACTGTTCCAATAAATCTTCTAACAATCCTCCGTCCAATTCTTCGGGTTCTAAAGATATTCGCTTAGACTGTGGAAAATTAGAATTATTTATATTTTTTGAAGAAATATCTATATTAATTTTCGAGAATCCGGGGCTTGTAATTTTCAAACATCCTTCCTGATACTTACTTTTTAGTACCATTTGAGCATATCCGTCTCCGAATCCGGCATTAATTGTCATTCCGAATAATTTATCGTTATATTTTTGTTGAATATGATAAAACGCAGGAGTAATAATTTTTTCTATTTTCTTCTTAAAATCCTGCCTGAACTGTTTAAAATTATTACCAAGAATTTGATTTGCAGTGTCTGATTTAGGCTCAATCATATCTTTATTAATTTCTTCATGTAATTTATTTAGAACCTCATTAATTAATTGTTGTCGGCTTTTAGGTGTAACTTGCGCAAATCCCGCATAAATATTCTCGTTTATTTTGCTTCGTATTTTTTCCCATATTGCTTTTGCGGATGTAATATCTGTATTATGAAGAAGCAGAAAATATTTGCTTGCTGAATAACTCATTAAAATATCATTTTCTCTAATATTATTTAAAATGATAGTTTCTATTTGGTTAGAATTAAGTAAAAATTTAGATTTTTCACTCGGTGCAATTGCTGCTAACACAGCTTTTTGAGATGAATTTTTTAATTTTTCAATTTCAATATCTAAAACCGAATTATAATCGACATAAACTTCATTGTTTTTTGTAATTATATTATTTTTCACCAATATTTCTCGATAAATGTGATTTTTTTCTAATGAAGAAATATAATTGAGAGCCGATACAATTTTTGCTTCGAATTCATCATCAGTTGTGTCAAATGTTATATAATCAAAGACACCCTTTTTTAGCAGTTCTAACTTAAACTGAGGATCTACTGTATAAGTAAAAACCATCATTGGAGCATTTTTAAATATATCCAAAAGCTCTAATGTTTTTTCATTGTTGTTTTCAGCATTTACAATCAAAAGAGCAGTTTCAAGCAGATAAGATTTTTCCGGTAAATCTTCAAAACTGAACCTAAAAACTTCATCGCTTAATCTTAGCGACAGCTTATGAATAATATAGTCAAAAAAGTCATTGTCCTCTGAAACTAATGCTATTCGGCTGTGCATATAACTCCTTATGCAAGTTCTGCAATCAAAAGTTCTGATTTTTGGAGAATTGCTTTTCTTAAATCTTCATAATCTTCAAAATCAATACCAATTGTTTTACCGAATTCTTTATCTACAACATTTGGATTAAAGTTTGTTTGAACAAGCTTATCAACAAAACATACCAAATTACACGGTATAGGGATTGATGATAATGATGGCGTATGGTGATATGAAATAATATTAGCCAGTAATATTGGCAATTGCCATCTTTTCGCAAGCAAAGAGCCTGTTTTTACGTGGTCTGAATCAAAATATTTCTTTTCAACAGCTAATATATCATTTCCTTCAGATACAATTGCAATAACTTTATCGTATGTTTTCGGATTAGACATATGTAAAACTATTTTGCCGACATCATGTACAAATCCGGCAATAAAAGCTTCGTCAGGATCCATTATTTTTGTTAAATTTGCAAGATATTCGCATCCGCAAGCAACTCGCATTGAGTGCTTCCATAGTTCCTTGTCACCTGCATTTGACATCATAGGTTTCATTGCAACGGCTACAATAATGTTTTTAACTTTAACCATGCCTAAAAGTGATAAAGCTATGTTAATTGAACTAATCTGCTGCGAAAAGCCATAATATGCAGAATTAACAAGTGCCAAAAACTTTATTGTTAAAGATTGGTCAAACATAACAATGTCGCCCAATTCTTTCATACTCGCGGTAGGTTTTTTCATGATATTTAATGCTTTAACAATAACACTTGGCATTGCATGAATGTCTTTTACGCTATTAACAAGTTCTATTGTTTTGTCCATATTTATTCCTTTTCTATACTTGCAAATGTTTTTTTATTGAAAGCAAACTTCCGCTTGCTCCGAATGCAGTTCCTATAATTAATAAAGATATTACCACAATATTTTGTGCATAAACAGGTACCGGTATCAAGAAAAATTTATGCATATTTTGAAGTGGTACCTGTATCCAGCTTAGAGGGAAAACCGCAATAACGGCTGATACAAAGCCGTAAAATGCGCCCTGCATAACGAGAGGGGTCTTAATAAACCAGTTACTTACACCCATAAGCCTCATTATTTCTATCTCATCTTTTCTGGATTGAATAACTAATTGAATAGTATTATTGATAATTGTTATAGTAATTGCTGCTGATATAAGAATCACAAGAATCATTGTTGTGTTTACGACGTGCATCAAGACCTGCATTTTTTTTGCCAGTTCTTTTGCATATCCTAAGTCTTCAACACCTGACAAAGGTTTTATTTGGTTAAATACTTCTGCAATGTTTTCAGGTTTATCAACCTTTACTCTTAAAGTATCTGGCAGAGGATTTGAAATATCGTGCAGCCCAAGCTCTTGTTTCAGGCTGTTCCAGGCTTCATCTTTAGGTTTTAATTTTATATATTGAACATGATTTATTGCCTTAATTCTGTCTTTCAAAACATTTGGTTCTGTACCTTGTTTTACGTAAACCGATATTTCTAGAACATTACCTAGCTCATGTGCAAATGTAGACAAAGAAAGCGTAAATCTGAATAATACGCCAAATAATGTCAGAATTGCCGCCATTGTAGTAATGATAACGATATTTATAATACCTGTTCTTTTTATATCATTAACAGCTTCCATCACAATTCTGTATGCAATTCTAAGTTCGCAAAGCCAATCCTTTGGCAGATGTTTTTTTACTGTTTTTTTCAAAGATTGTCTGTTATTATCTGCCATAAGTACCTGCCTGAATGTCTCTTACTATTTCGCCGTTATCAAGAGTTAATACGCGTTTCCTGAATCTATCCACTAAAGTATAATCGTGAGTAGAAACAATTACGGTAATGCCTCTTTGATTAATTTGTTCTAATATCTGCATTACTTCCAGTGAGTTTTTTGGATCCAAATTACCGGTCGGCTCGTCTGCTATGAGCAGCGGAGGACCGTTTACAAGCGCTCTTGCTATACTTACTCTTTGCTGTTCACCTCCTGATAGCTCAGTAGGCTTAGCCTTAGCTTTGTCGCTTAATCCTACAACTTTTAATGCTCCGTTTACTCTGGCTTTAATTTCGGATGAACTTATTCCTAAAGTTCTTATAACGTATGCTATATTATCATACACAGTTTGGTTTTGGAGCAATTTATAATCTTGAAAAACAATCCCCATGCATCTTCTTAGGTTTGGCACTTTTTCCGGAGGCAAATTAGCTATATTAATACCGCCAATTAATACAGTACCTGTTGTCGGAGTTTCTTCTTTATAGAGCATCTTCATCAATGTTGATTTTCCGGCACCGGATGCCCCTGTTATAAATACGAATTCTCCTGATAAAATATCAAGATTTATATTCTTCAATGCATAATTGTTTTTATATTTTTTTGTTACAGATCTT
>CACZPB010000140.1 GCA_902782905.1 uncultured bacterium | reverse complement strand
TTTTTTTAAAATTCGCGCGTGGCAAGATTCGAACTCGCGACCTTTTGGTTCGTAGCCAAACGCTCTATCCAACTGGGCTACACGCGCATTTACTCTTTACAATTCAACTTTATCAAGAACAAGGATTTTTTTCAAGATTAATTTTAGAAAATAATGCTTAAACTTCTTTAACATTCAATTGAATGATAATAAAGTTTTTTATAAAATAATTATGCAAACTATCACATAAGAGGAGTATAAATGAGCGAATATTGCGGAAAAAACCCATATATGGATTATAGAAATGTCGTTCCCTTTATGAATTTATCAGGTTTTATTGTTAAACAACCGACAGCTATAGAAGAGAAGCCTGCTGCATCACTGCAAGAGGAGCTATTTAAAAAAAGATTTGTAAGCAGAGTTAATGTCAGAAGAATGCAATATAGAGTTATGTGCGAGGTTTATAGAAATGGAAGAAAATAAGTTTTCCATAATTGCTAAAAATGCAAAAAAAGCTTCTAAAATTATAGCTTCGCTTCCTACCGACTTAAAAAACCAAGCGCTAAAAAACATAGCAGGTGCCTTATCTTTAAGCAAAGATGAGATACTTTCGGCAAACAAGGAAGATTTAGAGAATGCAAAGAAATTAGTCGAAAGCGGAGAAATTTCGGGCTCAACATATAACAGATTAAAATTAGATGACAACAAAATCAGAGATATGATACAAGGTATTGTTGATATTTCTAATCTTGAAGACCCTATTGGAAAAATTCTTTTAAGAAGAGAACTTGATAAAGGACTTATTTTAACAAAAAAATCCTGCCCGATAGGAGTTTTAGGGATTATCTTTGAGGCACGCCCTGATGTCATTTCTCAGATTTCTGCTCTTGCAATAAAATCATCAAACAGCGTCATTATGAAAGGCGGAAAAGAAGCGGTTTGTACGAATAAAACTATAATGAACATTATCCAAAGAGCCTTGTCGGAAACAGAAGGTTTTCCACAAAATGTATTAAACCAAGTTTTTACAAGAGATGATGTAGCACAAATGCTTACTCAGGACAAATATATTGATTTAATCATTCCTAGAGGCGGAAACAAGCTTGTTAAATATATAAAAGAAAACACAAAAATACCTGTTTTGGGGCACGCTGACGGAATTTGTCATATTTTTGTAGATGAATCGGCAGATTTTGAGAAAGCAAAAAACATAATAATTGATGCAAAAACGCAATATCCAAGTGCATGCAACTCTGTAGAAACTGTTTTAGTGCACAAAAATTTTTCAAGGATTGAAGATTTGAAAACGGAGCTTAATAGTGCAGGGATTGAGATTATAACAAATCCCAAAGATTGGCACCACGAGTACTCAGACAAAATTCTTTCATGGAAAGTTGTAGAAAGCCTTGAAGAAGCTATTGAACATATCAATGAATATTCTTCAGGGCACACTGAATCTATTGTTACAGAAAACAAAAACAATGCAGTTATATTTATGAACACAATTGATTCGGCAGGCGTTTACCATAATGTATCAACAAGATTTGCTGACGGATTCAGGTACGGTTTCGGTGCAGAAGTCGGGATTTCGACAAACAAAACTCACGCAAGAGGTCCTGTTGGATTAGAGGGGCTCACTATATACAAATACACTCTTGAAGGTGATGGAGAAATCGTAAAAGACTACGTAGAAGGTAAAAAGAAGTTTAACCATAAGGATTTATAAATGAAAATAGGGGTTGTAGGATTAGGGTTAATTGGCGGTTCAATTTTTAAGAATTTGCTGGAGGCAAAAAAGCACGATTTAATAGGCATTTCAAGAACAGTCAATGAATTCAATGTATCTAAGGATTATTCAAATCTAAAGGGATGTGATTTGGTTTTTGTATGCACTCCAATGAATAAAACGCTTGAAATCCTTGATAAATTGGAAAATTATATTGATAAAGATACACTCGTTACGGATGTTTGCAGTTTAAAAGAGTTTGTATCAGCAAAAGAGTACAAGTTCAGATTCATTCCGTCTCATCCGATGGCAGGTACTGAGCACAGCGGTTGGGAATACGCATTTCCGGACATGTTTGAGGATGCAACATGGGCTATAACGCCAAAGAAAAATAACCTAAAAAATGATATAGAGTTGTTGAGCTCTATTATAATTGAGATGGGCGCAAAGCCGCTGGTAACAACCGCCAAAGAGCACGACAAGGCCGTCGCGCTTATATCTCATACCCCGATGGTTATTGCACAGGCACTCTGCGCAAACATTATCGACAACAAACTTGCGCAAGAATTGGCATCGTCAGGATTTAGGGATACAACAAGACTTGCACTTTCAAATCTTGAAATGGCAGAGGATATGGTTTGTATGAATAACGAAAATATTAAAGATACAATAGAACAGCTCAATATAAATCTAAAACAATTACTTGACGAAAATTACAAAAATCAAGCTTTTAAGATAAAGGAGTTTAGGGATAAATTATACTCCTAGATTTTTAATATAAGATTCATTTGCTTCTAATGTGTCTTTTGATGCTACGATAGAGTATACAGGTTTATTGGCGAAAATTTTATTAGCAACATTTATAATATCTTCTTTTGTAACTTTATCAATTTCATTGAAAAGAATATTTTCGTACATAATACCATATTTAGACTTTAATCCCGTTTCGAGGGCACCCAATTTTGCAGCGGAACCTTCATTAGAAAGCAGGGCAGCTTTTATGCCGAGTTTTGCTGATCGAACATCGTCATCATTAAATTTACCGTCACACAAAGCTTTTATTTGTCTGTTAAAACCGTCGATTGATTTTTGAAGATTATCATAACTTTCAACATCTATTGATTTGTTATCGGTCGTAGTTAAAATATTTAAAGACAATTCTCCTCTATCACCAGTCTTAACAAGATTTGAACGTACAGAATACGCCAAATTTTCTTTTTCTCTTAAGTTCTCAAAAAGCCCGATACTTGAGTTTGAAAGAATTGAGTTCATGATTTGCGCTGTGACATTTTCTTTTATGTCATTAGATGCTTTAAACTTAAATACCTCTTTTATATCTGCCTGTGAGTTAGAATTTTCTTTAGTTAATACTTTTGACTGTTTATTTTCAGCAAATATTTTTATAAATCCGAATTCATTTGGCAAAACAGGTTTTAGTTTATTTGCAAAATGAACTATATCAGATTTTTCACTGTCATTATTATTTGCAATATTTGCTGTTAAAATCCCTTTTGAATTTTCAACTAAATATTTATGACATTCCCTCAAATCGTCTAAAGTTATACCATCAATTTCGTTAAGTACATCTTCGTTTGAAAATTCATAAGGATTTTGTGAACTTTCATAGCTTCTATACAAGCTATCTGCGCTAGTCTGGAATCTTTTTAGTCGGTCTTTAATCAGCTCTTTTGCTTTTTGCAAATTTTCTTCCGTAATTCTTGGATTATATAACAGTTCTTCAATCAATTTTAAGCTTTCTCTATTGTTTTCTTTAATAGATGATACATTTATCTTAATGCCGGCTGGAGAAACATCTGCTGAAATATCAATATTTTTATCATCAATATATTGATTAAATTCTTCTTCTGTATAATTATTTGTACCCATTGAATATATTGCATTTAAAACATTTATTACACCTGCTTTCTTACAATAAGGCATATCGGTAGATAAACTCAAATTTATATTTGAATTATTTGAATTTAGGGAATACAGTCCCACATCATAATTGTTATGAAGTTTAATCTCCTCAACGGAATTAATATTTATAGGGGTTCTCTTACCTGCCGCTTTAAATGAAATTTCTTTTGATGCCTTTGGATGTACAACCGTAATTGCAGCCTTATTCAAATCAATAAATTTATCTATTGCAGAATTTATTTCTTCAGGAGTGATAGAGTTTAAAATGTCTTTATATTTTGTTAAATACTCGATATTGTCATCAATAACTGCCCTTCCGACAACGTCATTTACACCAATTGAATATTCCATACCAAGCTCTCGCGTATGCAATAACTTCTTTTTAATCTTATCAGCTTCTTTATCACTGATAGGAGCCCTATTAGATATTGTTTCATAAATAGTATTTAAAACATCTTCAACCTTTTCGTTGGATGATGAAGTAGAGATATATACCAATTGATTACCATTTGGATTAGTGCTAATTTTGTCATTATTAATCATAAAATCTGCATTATATGGTTTTAAATTTTTTTCCAATCCGGAGCTATAAGAGTCCAAATATGCAGCTACAAGGTCAAAAAGAACTTTTTCTCTGGCATTATTATTCCTAGGTCCTGCAAACCCCAGCACGATTTCTGCTGAAGTAGCTTTATCAGATACAAAATCCTTCCTTACTGTATTTGAGATAGGTACCATTTTTTCTTCATATCTGTTAATTTGCCCTTTCACTTTACTACCTTTTGAAACAAAGTTTTTTGCAATCAACCGAATAACATCATCAGGATTTACATCACCTGTTACAACAATATTTGTATTCTCAGGAGTATAATACTTGTTATAATAATCAACAACATCTTTCCGCGTAAGATTTTCTATATGCTTAACGCTGCCACCCACAAGCTCATCTGCCGGATTTTTAACATTAAACAAAGTTCTGACGGTTTGATCCATTGCAATAGTTTCAGGGGAATCTAAAATCATATTTATTTCTGAACAAACAGGTCCTTTTTCCTTGGCTATCATATCTTCAGACAATTTTAAGTCCTCCGACATTGCAGCTAGCACTTTTATCTGCTCTTCAATATCTTTCTCTTCTAATAAAGGAGCAGAATTCACGTAATCAGTAATCGCATAATTAGTGCTTGCATTCGCCCAGCCGCCGATTGCTTCAACTTTCTTGAACGAATCACCAGTATTAAGTTTTATGTGCCCGTTTTCTCCGTTTGTTCCGTTAAAAGCCATGTGTTCCAGAAAATGGCTTATACCCTTAATATCCTGAGTTTCGTTCATAGAACCTACATTTACATAGGTTTTAACTACAGATGGTGAGCCTTCCATTGGGATTATACTTACTTTATAACCGTTTGCAAGCTTATAGCTATAAAGTTTTAAGCCGTTGTCGAGTTTATCTTCAGAAATTTTTGTATATTTTTGGGGTGTTTTTACATGATAATCATAACTATAATTTGAAATAGTATTATTTTGAGCAAATTCTTGCGGCATAGAACTATTGGAGCGCACTTTGTCACCTTGCGCTCTAAAATTGACACAATTAATTCCCAAAACTTTCATCACCATATTTATATAAAAACATTTATTTATATAAAATTGACCAATTGTTAAGTATTATAAACTTATTGTCGAATTTAAATGTTGAATCTGCCGCTTCATATCCTCTACACGCAAAGACAAATTATTTTGTTGATATATTGATAGCGCTTTATTATAGTTCTTATTTGCTTCCTCTATGTATTCCTGATTATCATAACCTGACATTATCTGTAATGTTTGCGCAAGAAGAACATAAGCATCCGGTTCATCCGGATTTATATCTATTGCATTTTCAAAATCTTGCTTAGAATCCATAATATGACCTTCAAAGTTATGTTTGTACCCCTCCAGTATCTTCATTTGATATGAAAAGAAATTGTATTTATCAAAAATTTTAAGTTCTAAAAGGAAGCAAATCATAAGTAAATCTTTGTTTTCATATATATCAGAAAATTTATAGTGCGATAGAAAATAGCTTGGAAATACAGTATCAATTTTAGCTAATATTTCATTTTTCATAGACTCATCACCGGCCTGAGCATAGAGATTTGCCTCTTTAAATAGTTTCATAGGATTATCTTTATCTATAAAGTCAAGCAAATTCAACAATTTTAAACTTTTTGAAAGTTCATCATTTGCTTCTCTTTTTGCACATTCATTCAATAAAAATTGCACAATTTTATAAATATTATCATTAAACAATTTCAAAATAAGCTCACTTGCAGAGGAAAAATCTCCCAAATACACATAAGAAAAAATTTTTATTTTAATTATTTCAAAATTTTCAAGCTTATTTTGTAACAAAAAATTGGCATCTGCTATTGAAGCATCATACTTTTCTAGTTCAAAATTCAAATACATACGCTCTTTATATGCATCATAATTATCAGAGGGATAGTTGTTTATTACATATGTTAAATCATTATCCGCATCTTCATACATTAACAACTTTTTACACAAAACACCCCGTTTTAAAAAGACCTTTATAGGAGAGTAGCCTGCATCTGCTAAATAATTTAGTTTTTCGAGCGCGTCTTCGTATTTATGTTCTCTTATAAGTTTGTCAACATAATTATAACTAAGCGAATATTTTATGTTTTTTAACATAATAAATTTTTACCATAAATTATATAAAAAAACGACTATACGATTGTCTAAAAAACCTTTAATGCTTGTTTAATTTCTCTTATTGCAGAAACCAATTCAGAATTTGTTTTTATTTCATTTTTAATTTTTTCATAACCGAACATTATGGTTGTATGCTTTTTATTGTAATATTCGGCAATTTTTACAAAACTTTCATTTGTTAATTCTCTGCTTAAATATATGGATAAATGTCTGGCTTCTGATATCTTTTGACTGCGACCGGCTCCAAGTATGTCATCAAAATCTACTCCGTAATAATTTGCGGTAACGCGCGCAATTTTTTCAAAATTAATATCCTTTTTACCGTCCTCGCACTTTAATACATCTTTTGCTAACGATAAGGTTAAATCAGTATTCATAATTTCAGAATAAGCACAAACCTTTGTAAAAGCACCTTCAAGCTCTCTTACATTATTAACGAAATTTGACGCAATATACTCTAATGCCTTATCTTCATATTTTATACCACTATCATTTGCAATTTTTACGAGGATTTCAAATCTTGTTTTATAATCAGGAGGAGTTAACTCTACCATTAAACCCATCTCAAAACGAGAACTTAACGCGGCTGTAAGAGTAGGTATGTCCTTGGGAAGCCTGTCAGATGTTATAACAATTTGTTTGCCTTTATTGTACAACGTATCGAAAGTATGCTGAATTTGGGTCATAGTTTTTGTTTTTGATTCTATAAACTGAATATCATCAATTAAAATTACATCTATGTTTGTATATTTTTTATTAAATTTAGACATGTTCTCAATCGTATCTTTTGAATTACGACTGTTTGAAATAAAATCGTTAACATAATCTTCGGTTTTTGTATACTTAACTTTTAGTTTTGGATTATTAAACAGAATATAATGCCCGATTGCCTGCATTAAATGGGTTTTTCCTAACCCAGCATTACCGTATATAAAAAGCGGATTGTATTTTACGGATGGCATTTTTGCTACAGACATTGCAGCTGCATGAGCAAATTTGCTATTTTCACCGACTACAAAATTTTCAAATTTATATTTCAAATTCAAATTTGAAGAAGACTGCATATAGCTTAAATTTTCCATAGCTTTTTCTTTGAGCTGTAATTCCAGCTCCTTTTTCTGCAACTTTTCAGCTTCTTTTTTTATTTTTTTTGCAGCACCTGCATCATAAATAATATTAAATCGTACATTATCTAATCCGGATACTGATTTTAAGGATTCAATCAATTGTTCCTGATGGTTTTTCTTTAGCCAATCTCTTGCCATAGCTTGGCCGGTTACAACGGTTAAAACACCATTATCAAAACCTGATACTTCAAGCGAATACACCCAAGGATGCACACTCTCAGGCAAAGATGATATCAAATCTTCTTTAACAGACTCCCAAAAACGCTTTAAATCTATATCTTCCATTAATTCGACTCGTGATTAGTTGAATAAAAAGGCGACACCCAGATTCGAACTGGGGATA
>CACZPB010000139.1 GCA_902782905.1 uncultured bacterium | reverse complement strand
TTTCTTCAAATCTGATAGATGCAAGTGCCCCGTGACGCGGGTTAGTAGCAGAATCTCTTGAATCATAAGCTAACCCCGGAGCAATCTTTAAGAAGTAGCCTCCTTGAAGCTCTTTTGCACGATCAGCAATGTTTAAATTGTGGCGCTGATAAAGATTGTTGATAGCTTTTGCGTCGCCTTCTTTTAAATTTATGTATTCACCGCCGACTGTTAAAGTAGTTGACAACCTTGGGTTGTAAGCAAGTCTGTGAGCTATAGTACCTTCTATACCAATACGTCTTTCCATTGCAAGAGGTATTTGATAGCTACCTAATTCTCTAAAATATATTCTGCTCATTAAAGAATTGTCAGAGTTTAAAAAATGTGGCTCAAAAAAGCTAATTTCTGCTTGATAGTTAACTTTATTTAAAATTGAAGAATCACTCATCAAAACGCCGGACCCAACCATACCTGTGAGCGACACTCTTTGGTTCAAACCTCTAAAGTTGTTATCTGAAATTCCTAAAGAACCGAATACACCCGTTGCTGAGTCTAAACCGCCGCCGATAGATACAGAAGCTGTACGCTGTTCTTTAAGTTCAATAGTTACATCAAACTTATCCGGATCTTCTTCAGAGGCTTCAATTGTTCTGTTTACGTCTTTGAATGCTTGTGTAGAATATAGTCTGACCAAATCTTGTTTAATTTGATTTTCATTATATACTCCCCCCGGTTCAGTCATAACGTTACGTTCGATAATGTAATCTTTAGTTTTTTCATTACCGGTAATCATTATTTTGTTGATTTTGCCTTCAGTTATACTGATATTTAGTGTTCCGTCAGGATCATCATAAAGAGAATCAATTTTTGAAAGAATATAGCCTTTGTTATAGTAACACTGATTTATCTGCTCCATTGCTTGATTTATTGCTGCAATATTTTGTGGTTTTCCCTTTAGCGGAAGCAGATATTGCATAATTTCTTCAGAAGAAACAACAGTGTTTCCTTCAATTGTAAAATCTGTAACAGGTATATTTTCTTCAACAATTATTTTTAATGATATAGTACCGTTAGAATTTTTTACGGGAATTGCTTTCATCCTTTCAGTAAAATAACCTAATTTGTATATCGTTTTAAGGTCTTTTTGCATCGCATCTTTGTCATACAAATCACCTTTTTTAAGAGACATTTTTGACAAGATGTATTCAGGTTTAATAATGTTTGAACCTAAAATCTGTATATCATTTATGTATGCTGTATTGGAATCATAGGAATTTTCCTCAATATAATCTATGTCGAGGTCTGAATCAAAAAGTTCTCCCTCGGCACGACAAGCTAAAGTTGGCACTGTTAGTGCACACAGAGCAAATGAATATATTATTAAATTTTTATATATACCTGATAGATTTAACACTATCTTCTCCACAGCATTTTATATAAATATTTTAGCACAAATATATAAATAGAAAAAACTATGAAAATATATTTACAATTACATCTAAAGTTGTAGTTTTTTTATAAGTTAGGATAATTAAAATTAATTATGTAAAATTGTAATATAATAATATGGAAATAATAATAAATGATACACATTGTATAATTACCCCACTTTCAAAAAAGCTTACAAGAAACGATGTTGAACGCTTAAAACAAGAAATATATTCAATTGATAATAAAAAAATAGGCTTAAATTTGCTTTGCGTAAATGAATGTACTATTGAGTTTTTTGATTTAATCAAAAATATCAAAAATTTAGGGTTATTTAATATTAATTCAGATTTGTTTGCAATATTGTTAAGTATGAATTTCGATAAAGTTACAAAACTATATGTGTGTGAAAATGACTTCATTGACGAGGCTCGACAACTTTTAGCAAGAAAATTTCAAATAGTCTGATTGGGTAATTAGTGTAAAATTTACAACAAAAGGGTTGAAAAATTTTTTCTTTTGTACTAATATGTGTTTGACATATATTCTGTATGATTGCTTATCCGATTCGGAGCGAGGGAAATATTTACAGATAGTCGCCTAACAAGTTCTTTATTCAGTGGTTGTGAGAATTTAGGAGAGACGCTTTTATAGGAACCAAGCGAGAACATAGCGAAACCGCAGGGAGGATTTTTGAAAATGGTATACAGAATCCAATTTACAGAAGCAGACGAGGATTTCGATGTTTAAAAAGGTAGTCTTAACAGCTATTGCATTACTATCATTCCTATCTATAAATGCACAAGCAGCAGTTACAGAGGATGTTGTTAAGGAAACAATAGTCAAACATTCTTTGGAGATGGGCATAGACCCTGCACTGGCTTTAAGCATAGCAAAAAAAGAATCAGGCTTTAAACACGAGCTCAAAAGTTCACATGGCGC
>CACZPB010000138.1 GCA_902782905.1 uncultured bacterium | reverse complement strand
TTTTACTCATTTTTTGCACTATTCTTGCACCCTATTGCACAAAATTGCACCCAAAAGTTATTGTTGGGTTGAAAACCCAACCTACAAACTTCATATTTAAGAAAATATGCAGAAAAACACGATTTACCAATTATCGTGTTTGACAAATAAAAATAGCAAAAAATTTTTTTTCATGGTTTTTAATAAGCGTATGTACCAATTGAAAGGATATCAATGAATATAGTGAAAACGAATTTTTTATCCCCAAAAAATTTAATTATTGCGACAACCTTGGCAACAACACTTACGGCAGGAGCTGTTAACTGTAATATAAATCAAGATAATAAGCCAAATATTGAAGTTGTCAACAATAAAAATACAACAGATAAATTTATTAGTACCATAAAATCTATAAATGATTATGACACTAAAGTATTAAATAGAAATGGTAAGAAATCAAAAGCCGAACAAAAAGACAATAACGAAACAAACAAATGGTTATCTAGAGTGATAGTTGGAGCAATTACAGCTCTTCTGGGAGGAATAGCCGGTGGTATAAGAGAAGAGAAATATAAAACATTTTTAGCATCAACAAAATCAGGAATAATCACAGGAGGAGCTTTAGGATTTGCTCTTCCCGGTATTGTTGCAGGTGCTGTGCTAACAACATGTGTGTCGTTATTATCAGCTATTTGTGGAACATGGCTAAGTAAAGGTAATGCTGTGATTGGAAAGATATCTGCTGCAGCAACAGGAATTTTGGCTGCTATTAAATATTTTTTGTAGCTTGTAGTAAGTAGTGTGCAAATTTTTTGTACAAAAAACTATCAAACTCCATGTTCTTTCTTCTCAAACCGACTGTTATTTCGCATTTGTGCCGATTAAAACTTGATGTTTTGTGATTTGAAAAAAATCAGTGTGAAAAAGTTTTTATTTCTAAATTACCACTCTTACGTCAAACAGGGATACATTACAAAAATAAAAAAAAGAAGATTTAAGACTTGTTTTATATGATTTTATAGAGTAAAATTAATAGATATTTAGGAGAATTATCATTGTTTACCAAAATTACTTATCTTAAAAATGCAACATCATACGTTGAAGCTGAAGGCAAATTGGATATATATCATGCTCCGGATTATCTAGAGGAAATAAAAGAGCATCTAAAGAACCTTCATCCTAGTCACCTAATTCTTGATTTTTCTAAAATTAGTTATGTAGCAAGTATTGGGCTAAGAGCAATTTTAGAACTTCATAAAATAATGTCTCACAGGAGCGGTTCTTTGAGGTTAAAAAATGTAAATGAAGAAATTATGCAAGCTTTTAAGTTTACCGGTTTCGATAAATTTTTAACAATTGATAATGAACCTGAAAAGGATACTAACTCTAACCTAAATCCTTAAAGCTGGATTTTAATTGCAAAACCTTTTGTACGTGGCAAATTCTTAAAAATAGAATGCACTTTGTTTTGCAGTGAAAAGAGTACAAACAATCGCATAAAACAAATTGTTTTACAAACATATTGCAAAAATTTTGATTTTGTTTTATATTTTATCTCACTTACACTAAAACCCTAAATCTGATATGCGTATCCAAACAAATTTCAATCAACAACCTAGTCGAAGTCAATTTTATGGCAGTAATTTATCGCAGAATAAAGGTGTTTACTACCAACAATCTCTTGCGTTCAAATCTGTAAGAAAGCAAGAACCAAAGTATGCTTCCGCAATAACGTTAATGACTCTGGCGTCGGTAGCTTCTATTTTTATGTTTTCAAGAGGGTTTCAAAAAAATGCGGGTAAATATTTAAACAAATTAAAGGATTATTTGGGTACAAAGCAAGAAATATCTGCGTTGAATGAAAAAAATAAGTCAGCAAAATTTTATCAACTTTCTATCAGGAGTATAAGCTCATTTATTAGAAAATCTGAGAGCATAAACAATTTTACGTCACTAAAGGATATTTTATTTATGCGCCTTATGAGTGCATCAAAACCAACGAAGGCAATACACGATAGTATAACAAATTATTTCGAAAAGATTTCCCGAAAAACTGTCACAGATTCTTATAAGAATACAAAAAATAAATTTGTACAAATGAATAAAATTTTTGATGGTTTAGATGAACATATTCTAAAGAATTCGCCTGATGAAATTATAAGTTATAAAGGGAAAAATCGTTCAAAAAAAGATCTTATAGAACAAGCAAAAATATACAGAGATACTGTAAACACAGTTGTGAATACATTTATGTCAGAAGAATCATTAAAGACAAGATATGATTACATAAATGATGTGACAAAAGATTTGTATTCTACATTTTGGAATTTTTCATTTAAAGATTTTTGGACAAAGGATAACAAGTTTAAGCGCAAAGAAATGTGGCAGACGTTTATTGCAGCAGAGCAGATAAAGGGTGATAAAACAATGCTTGCAGAAAATGTTATGCTTGCAAGGCAGGTTCTTTCGTTTACACAAGTAGATAAAATCAATATTATACAAGATTATTTAAAGAAATTAAGCGAAATAATCCCCGTTACGGATAGAGAGGGTTTGGATATTGTAGACAGATTGGAATGGTTTTCTAAGCATTCTGAATTGTATAAAGAGAATGCGGAAATTTTTAGGTCAGAATTAGAAAAGCTTAAGAAGCACAAAATTGAAGGAATAAAAGATAACAATGTTTCAAAAAGTCAGCAAGAGTATAAAGATTTGTGTATAAGACTCATTTCTGAAATAATGGAAGATAACGCTACCGGCGAAATACAGGATATGCTTTCGATTTATTATAAACTGGCACCTTATGAGCTTGCAAAATCCGGTGCGTCATTATCTGTAAAAAAAGCTGTTCAGTCTTTCGATAAATCGGTAGAATTGGAAGTAGTAGAGTTTTTTGACAAGGTTAGAGACTTACGTTTGGGCTCTGCTCCTACGGATGTTTTGACAGTTCTTATTTCCTTTGGTTTAATATCTTATGGCTTGGGCTGGGCAAAGGATAAGGATGAGAGAATTTCAATAGCCCTAAGGGCGGGTATTCCGACAGTTGGTGCTCTTGCGACTTCAATTCTTTCTGCAACAAAGTTAGTTTCCGGCGGCAAGTCTATAGCACTTGGTATTCTGTCAGGTATTATCTTGAACCAAATCGGATATTTGGCAGATATAGCAAGAAAAAATGTAGAAAGAAAAAAGATTGAGCCAAGGCTGGAGATATAGTTATTATAAGTATATGACATAATGGGTGTTACAAATTTAAAAAACCTTTCTTGACATTAGCTCTAAAAAAATGCGAAAATTGGATATAAATCATATTGACAGGAGAGTTTATGAAAATTTCAGTTATAGGAACCGGTTACGTTGGGCTTGTTGCGGGGGCTTGTCTTGCTGATATGGGTAATGAGGTTATTTGCGTTGACAACAATCAGGAAAAGCTTGCCAAGCTTGAACAAGGGATTATTCCAATCTATGAACCGGGGCTTGAAGAACTTGTAAAATCAAATGTCGCAGAAAAACGTCTTTCTTTCTCAAGTGACATAGATAATGCTGTGAAACTCTCAAAAGTTTGTTTTATTGCAGTAGGAACTCCTCAGGGCGAAGATGGTTCCGCTGATTTAAAATATGTTTTTGAAGTAGCAAAATCAATTGCTAAAGCTATGAACGAATATAAAGTTATTGTAGACAAATCTACGGTGCCTGTCGGAACAGCAGAAAAAGTAACAGAAATTATAAAGCAGAATCAGGATTATCCGTATCCTTTCCATGTAGTTTCAAATCCGGAATTTTTGAAACAAGGAAACGCAGTAGAAGATTTTCTGAAGCCGGATAGAGTTATTATCGGTTCCAATTCTCAAAAAGCAACTGCAATCATGCAAGAAATTTATTCCCCGTTTTTCCGCACCGGAAACAGAACGATAATAATGGATGTAAAATCTGCCGAAATGACAAAATATGCTGCAAATTCATTTTTGGCAACGAAAATATCTTTCATGAACGAAATTGCAAATCTTTGTGAAAAAGTAGGCGCAGATGCTGAAATGGTAAGAATAGGTATGTCTACCGACTCAAGAATCGGTAACAAATTTTTGTTCCCTGGACTTGGTTATGGCGGAAGCTGTTTCCCCAAAGATGTTAAGGCACTTATTAAAACCGGTAAGGAAAACGATTCGGAAATGAGTATTATTTCCGCAGCTGACAGTGTTAACAAAGCACAGAGAAAAATTTTTATAGAAAAAATATTCAAGAGTTTTGGCAAAAATCTTGAAGGCAAAACATTCGGAGTTTGGGGGTTGGCGTTTAAGCCTAAAACAAATGATATGCGAGAAGCTCCGGCAATAACTATTATAAATGCCCTATTAGAGGCTGGAGCTAAAGTTCAAGCGTATGACCCGAAGGCAATGGAGAGTGCAAAATTTTATTTTGGAGATAAAATTTCATATGCATCAAATGCTTATGAAGCCCTAGAAGGCGCAGATGCTATGCTTCTGTTAACAGAGTGGAACGAATTTAGGCGTCCTGATTTTGAACGCATAAAAGCACTATTAAAATCACCTGTAATTTTTGACGGAAGAAATCAGTATGATGCTGAGCGTCTAAACTCACAAGGTTTTGAGTATTTTATGATAGGCAAAAAAACAATATAATATGATTAATAAAAATAAGTGAGGAATAAAATTATGGCAGTTTTTCAAGGAAATGACGGATATTTGACTTTTAGCATTCAAGCAAATCAAGATAATCAAGATATGTTTTTGCTTTCTTCAAGAGATTATATTGGCTTGCTGAATGACGACGACACTGCCTACAGCCTTATTAACAAAAACGGCTTAATTACAACTGCTGACGTACAGGGAACTTTTGTGTCAACTTCAGATGGTGTTTTTACAATTGCTGCCGGTAATGAATTTAATCCGCTTGTATACCGAGGACAAAACAAGGATTATGATTTTATTCCTTCGTCTAAAAGGTATGAGCTTTCAAATGGTGAAGAAAGAATTCGTCATGCAATAGATTGGATTAAGAAAAAAGAATTTCTCACTCTTTTTGTAACAACGCCTTATTCAAAACGCATTGAAAATTTTAAGGTTCTTGATTGTAATTATAAATTCGATTTGGAAGCAGTGGCTCAAAATTACAATTTTGTTTCAGATTATTTGGATATGACCAGAAATCTTATGGCTGCGTACTTTTTTGCATACACCTATGTTGATGCTAAGACAGGCAAAATAGTTCCTGTAGAAGATTTTAGTGAATATTCTCCAACATTATATATCGCTAATATAGCAAAACTGTATGAATATGCACCGGAGGCTGTTCAAAGTATTGGTATGCAGGCGCTTCTGAGACCAAAAACACAATTCACCATGTCTTTGAATGTTGGCGAAAATTTTGATATCAAATCATTATTCAAGAAAGTGGAGCTTCCAAAAAATCCTGCTGTTTCAAGAAACCTGTTTGCTCAATTCAGAGGCGGTGAAATGTTGTTCCCGTCTGATTATCTTTCAAGAGCTTCTTTACAGATAAGAAGTTATAAAGTTTTAAATGAAGGTTTGGTAAATCAATACTGTGCAGAAACTTCTACCGATCAAAAGTGGTTGGTTGATGAGCTTAAAAAACTTGGTTATGAGCTGGTAAATAAGCCTTGGGAAATTTTTGAACAAGCAAGATATATGATAAACAGAGAAATTGATGAGTTTATCATCCCGTTTATGAATTCCAATGTAGCATTCAGAGGATGTAAAAAAGCTCAGTCTGCCAATGTATAGCATATAAACTATAATTTCCGGTTCATATCTACAACAATGTCTATATCGTATTTGTCAGGTAATGGGAAATGGTCAAATATATTTATTAAATTTTTAATTTCAGGTATTTTTAATTTGTTAAAGTTGGTGCTCTCAGTAAGCTCTGTGACATAATCAATAACTTCATAGAATTTTTCAAAGTACAATAAATTTAATTCAACCTTTTCTGCAAATTCTTTGTCATAATTGTGTAGTTTAATATATTCTGTTAAATATTCATTAGTATATTTAACTAAAAAGCTTAAAGAATCATGTGCAGAATAAAGTTGTTCCAAAAAAGATTTGTATTCAGTTTGAAGTTCTATTAAGTCAAGTTTTTTCATTACTACTAAATGCTCCTATATAGGTGGTAGATGTTTTTATAAATATACAACAAAATAGGTGGTGTGAAAAGAGATTTACAAAAATATAAAAATTCATATAAAATAATTGGAGATAACATCCGAAAAAGGCGTAAATCTATAAAGATTTCTCAAGAAGAACTTGCATTTAGAGTAAACAGTGCAAGAAATTATGTCGGTTGTATTGAGCGAGCAGAGAAGGTTCCGAGTATAACTATACTTTTAGATATTGCAGCGGCTTTGGGATGTAAGCTTGAGGATATTGTTAAAAACGCATAACTATGTAGGGTGCATCGTTTGATGCACCTTAAAATTATTGGTTCGGTTAAAACCAAACCAAGAATTTATGCTTTCAAATATGCTTCAATAAATCCGTCTAAATCGCCGTCCATTACTGCATCAACGTTGCCCATTTCGAACCCTGTTCTGTGGTCTTTAACCATTTTATACGGGTGGAATACGTATGAGCGAATTTGAGAACCGAAGTTTATATCAAAATTTTCACCTTTAAGTTCTGCCAGCTTTTTTTCGTGCTCTCTTTGACGTAATTCCAAAAGTTTTGAGGCAAGCATTTGCATGGCATTTTCTTTGTTTTGAAGCTGAGAGCGTTCCTGTTGGCATTTAATAACAATGCCTGTCGGTTTATGTACGATTCTTACTGCGGTCTCTACCTTATTAACATTTTGACCGCCGGCGCCGCCTGAGCGCATCGTGTCTACTTCAATATCTTCAGGCGGGATAACAATAGTTTTTTCATAATCGGGAATTATTGGCGAAACTTCGCAAGAAGCAAAACTCGTTTGTCTTTTTCCGTTTGCATTAAACGGCGAAATGCGAACAAGTCTGTGAACTCCTTTTTCAGCTTTTGCGTATCCGTAAGCGTATCTTCCGGTTATTTTTATTGTTGCGGATTTTATTCCGGCTTCTTCACCGTCCGATTTATCAATAAGTTCAACTTTCCAACCTCTGTTTTCTGCCCAGCGTGTGTACATTCGAAGAAGCAGGCTTGCCCAATCCTGCGCATCTGTACCACCCGCGCCTGCATTGATTGTCAAAAACGCGTCAGCTTCGTCGTATTCCCCCGAGAGCATTTTTTGTATATCATATTTATCCAGTTCTTTTTCAAGTTTTATGAGCTGTGTTTCGCTCTCTGATATGAGTTCGCTATCGCCAATTTCTATAGCTGCTTCGGCATCATCTATAATACATTGCCAATCTTGAAGTTTTCCAAGCATGTCTTTAAGTTCTCGCGACTTTTGTCCGAGTTCATTTGCCAAGTTTTGATTAGACCAAACATCCGGAGATTGAAGTTGAGTTTCAATCTTGTTCAGTTCTTCTTCAATATTTTGGTTTTTTTCGTCTGCTTTTATTTTTAAAACTCTGTCTTTTAGCTCATTTAGGCTTGCCATAGTTTATCAATTAACTCCAAAACTTGCTTGTGAATATTTTCTATACTGTCAGCAGAATTTATAACCTTGACTCTTTCCGGTTCTTTTTTAGAAATTTCCAAATAACCTTCTCTTACTCTGTTAAAGAATTCGGTACCTGCTGATTCCATTCGGTCTTTTTCTTTGCCGACTCTTTTCATTGAGGTTTCAATATCAATGTCAAAAACAATAGTAAGATCCGGTTTTAATCCGCTTGTAGCGATATTATTCAGATAATTAATTCTCTCAATATCTAAACCCCTGCCGTACCCTTGGTAAGCGACTGTAGAATCTGTATGTCTGTCGCAGAGAATGATTTTACCTTCTTCTATTGCCGGTTTTATTATGCAGTCAACGTGTTGAGCCCTGTCTGCTAAGAATAAAAAAGATTCGCAGTTCGGTGAAACTTCACCGTCATAATTAAGCAATATTTCTCTAAGCTTTATACCGAGTCCTTTTGCCCCAGGTTCACGAGTTAGGAGTGTTTGTTTGCCAATGCTTTTCAGGTGTTTGTCCAAAAGCTCAATTTGTGTAGTTTTACCGCAGCCGTCAGCTCCTTCAAAAGTTATAAATAATCCCTTATTCATCAAAATCTCCAATATCTTTTTAAATTGTAACATGAAATATAATTAATTGATTTATTGTATAATTTATTTATGCAAACGAATGATGAAAAATACATGAAGGAGTGTATAAGACTTGCTTTAAAAGGGTGTGGCAAAGTCTCTCCAAATCCCATGGTAGGATGTGTAGTCTTGGACAGAAGCGGAAAGTTGGTTTCAAAAGGATACCATAAAAAATACGGCGGAAACCACGCAGAGCGTGATGCACTTTTAAAGCTTAAAAATAATGAAGCAGAGGGCGGAACTCTGTATGTAAATCTAGAACCTTGCTCGCACTATGGCAAGACGCCGCCATGTGTTGATTTGATTATTGAGAGGAAGCTAAAGAGAGTTGTTGTAGGGATGAAGGATGTTAATCCCAAAGTTGATGGGATTTCAAGGCTTTTAGATGCAGGAATAGATGTTACAACAGGAGTTTTAGAAGAAGATGCCAAATTCTTAAACAGAGTTTTTATAAAAAATATGACAAAGAAGCTTCCCTATGTTGTATTAAAGACAGCAACAACAATGGACGGCAAAATTGCTACAGCAAATGGTGATTCAAAATGGATAACTTCAAATGAATCGAGGGCAGAAGTTTATAAAATGCGTAAGAATTTTGATTGTATTTTAACAAGCTCAAACACAGTTATCGCTGACAATCCAAAAATGGAGCATTGTTTCAAATGTATTTTAGATAAAAGCGGCAGAGTCTCCGAAAAATCAAAAATCTTTGAGCAAGGTAAAATTTATGTTGCAACAAAAGAGAATACTCCTCTTAAAAATGGGGAGCTTGATATAAAATCAGTTTTAAAGACTCTCTATAAAAAAGGGATTTATTCTGTTTTTGTAGAATGCGGCGGAACTCTTGCGGGTGCATTTTTGAAAGAAAATTTGGTTGACGAAATTTATCAATTTATCGCACCTAAAATTTTGAACGATAATAGCGGAAAGAGCTGTTTTGACGGGGATGATGTAACGAAAATCTCAAAAGCAAAACATCTTAAAATATATGAAACAAAGCAAATCGGAGAAGATTTGTTGATTAAGAGCTTAGTTTAGCTCATCGTATTTCCTTTTGATTTCTTGAATATCTTGCCACATAAGCCATTTAGGGCCGCCTTTTTCTCGTGTATCATTGCGTAAAAGATAAGATGGGTGGAAAATTGGCATTAATTTTGCTCCGTGCACAATATCTCCGCCGTCAAACCATTTACCCCTTATTTTTGTTATGCCGCCAATATTCCCCAAAATAGATTGAACCGCAACATTTCCGCAAAGAAGTATTATTTGGGGTTTTATTATGTCAATTTGTGCTTTTAAAAACTCCCAGCAAGCTTCTTTTTCTTCTGGAAGCGGATTTCTATTCTCAGGCGGTCTGCATTTTACGGTATTGCAGATATAGACATCTTGTTGTCTCGAGAGTCCGACACTTTCAAAAATTTTGTCCAAAAGCTGTCCTGCTTTCCCCACGAACGGTTTTCCTAACTTATCTTCATAAAATCCGGGGGCTTCGCCGATAAGCATTAATTTGGGATTAGGAACTCCGTCTGAAAAAACAATATTATTTCGGGTGTCACCCAGAATACATTTGTGACACCCGAAACACTTATCTTTGATTTTTTCTAGTTCTTCGTACATAATTATTGTGCTAAAACAAGTTCTTTAACTTCGCGTCTTTTGATTTTCCTTGTTGCGGTTCTTGGCAGCGCTTGATTTAGAACTGTTATGTTGACAGGTCTTTTGTATGGTGCAAGGTTTTTAGAGAGTAATTTAACCTCATCTCTCATAACCTTAATAAGCTCCTCGCCTTGATACTGTTCTTTTATATGTTCTTTAGGAACTACTACTACTGCAATATCTTCTGTTCCGTCTTTAGCTCCGCCCTCACGGGAAACCCCAAACACGCAAAGTTCTTCAAATTTATCACTCTTTTCAAGTACTGCTTCGACTTCTTCAGGGAATACTTTTTTACCGCCTGAGAGGACTATCATATTTTTGATTCTGCCGGTAATGTATACTCTGCGCTCTTTATCGACTCTTGCAATGTCACCTGTGTGGAAAAAGCCTTCTTCGTCAATCGCTTGTGCAGTAAGTTCCGGCTGATTGTGATATCCTTTCATAACTGAAGGACCTTTTAAAAGCAACTCGCCTGTATTTTCATCAACTTTATAATCGTAGCTTGGCAAGAGTTTTCCGACAGAATGTAAGTCTCTGTTGATTTCAACGTTCATAGTAGCAACAGGGCTTGTTTCTGTTAAACCGTATCCTTCATATACATCAATACCGATTCTTTTGAAAAATCTTGCTGTTTCTATATCAAAAGGAGCACCGCCTGATAAACATGCCTTAAAGCTTCCGCCAAACAAGTTGTGAAGTCTTCTGAACATGATTTTCTTTATAGGTCTGAAAGGTAAGAACTTAGCCAAAAAGAATTTTATCGGAAATGTTCTTTGATAAATCTTTGAAGAATTTCTTATTTCTGCTTCCATAAGACTCTTGAGAAGTCTCAAAAATGCAGGAACCAAAATCATAAACTGAATTTTTCTATCTTGAATAGTGTTTAAAACATCTTTTGGTTTAAGGCTTTTTGTGTAATATACCGAAAATCCAAAGTTTAAAAATGTAGTAAATCCGACAGTCATTTCAAACAGGTGGTTCATAGGAAGAATTGATAAAATTCTTACGTCACCTTTTTTAGGGAAAATTTGTCTTAGAACAATTTTTAAGTCTGCAAGCTGAGCAAGCATGTTCCCAAATGTTGTCTCGACTCCCTTTGGAGCGCCGGTCGTTCCTGAAGTATAAATAATAAATACGGTAGATTTTCTGGAACGGTGTCTCCAACGGCATTTGTAGTTGGCAGGTATTGTATAAATACTTTGTAATTCATTAAGTTCAGGCTGCTGATCCATTACTATAATGTGCTTGAGCGTTGGAATGACTTTCTGAAGTTCCAAAGCTTTATCAATATATGACTGCGAAACGAGCATTACAGAAGGGAGTGCATCTGATAAAATTGATTCCAACTCATGATTTGTAAGCTTAATATCCAAAGGTACAGTAATTAAGCCGGCAATTACTGATGCAAAAACACAAGCTCCGTATTCGGGCTTTGATTCTGATAGTATCGCGAGTTTTTCGTTTCTTTTCAAGCCTAAATCGTTCATCAGATATGATGCAATTCTTCTTGTCATAAGGCTTAAGCCATCATAAGTCAATTCGCGCCAACCAAATGTGGTTTTCATTCCAAGTGCGATTTTTCTTGCATAATCATTCGTTCTATCTTCAAGTAATGATAATACGTTACTTTCACGTTCTCTCATCTTTTCCTCCAGTTCTTGTTATATTATACTATAATCAAGAAAAAAAATTAGCTAGCAAAAAATTTTTTGTTCAATTGTTACAATAAATATAAAAGGCAATTTATAAAAATGGAGAATAAGATGAAAATATTGACAAATAATACAAATAAAATTAACACAAATTTCAACGGTCGAATATATACTAAAGGCAAAAACTGGACCCCTGAGTTGAAAGCAGCTTTCGAACAATCTGAATATTTTAAAAAAATGGCTTCAAATAAAAAAGACATTGTAGGAAGACTGTCTCTAAAAACAATTAACAAACTTGACGATTTCATACACTCATATGGGGAAAAAACATATAAACTGCACGTAAGTATTCTTAACGAGAATTCAATATTATCACGTATTGCTGACAAATTTCACTTAATTTCTCGCAAAGAGCTTACTAGAAACTATCATAGAGAAACCGGCTTGCTTCGTTGTTTTGATGATTCGCACTATAATTATATAGAGAAACAAATAAAATAGAATAAAATAAAATAAAATTTATCTTTATGTGTTATGCAAGACTATTTCACCTGTTTCAAGCGTAGGTTTTACGTCAATTACACGCTGGTTGGAACTTCCTACCCAGTGCAATTTCGGGTCTAATAGTTCTTCTACAAACTTGCCTTCTGCGACAACATCCAATAGTGAAATTTCAGGGATATCACAAATTTCTTCCCAAAGAAAACCAGTGTATAACCATATATTTTTTTGCGGAAGTTCTTCACGGATTTTTTTTGCGAGTCTAAAGACTTCTTCTCTGTTGAACGGATGCAGCGGGTCTCCTCCGGAGAAAGTAATTCCTTCAATATAAGGTTTTGCCAAATCATCAAACAATTCTTTTTCCGCAGCTTCATCAAAAGGAATTCCTCCTGATACATCCCAAGTTATAGGATTTTGACAATTATGACAATGATGAGTGCATCCTGCAACCCATAAAACTACTCTCAAACCGTCTCCGTTTAACATATCATCTTTAGTTATGTTGTGATAATTCATTTTTCTCTCCCCAAATAATATAACTATAATATCATTTCAAAAACTTTTTGCAAAAAGATTTACATCTCTTAAAGCAAAAAATTTTTTTAGTTGTTTTTATTCTTGTATGATTAGTTTTGAAGGAAGAAATCAAATTTTAAAACAGCCGGATGTTGTAGCACGCAAGGCACACAACATCTATCCTCACCTTTCTATGAGCAGAATAGAGTGCTTGATAGGTACGGATTTTTATAAGAAGCAATTGAGTAACAATTTGCGAATGAACGTATGGAGCAGATTAAGTAGTATGCGCGATAAAATGTTTGGGGCAAAAAATGAGATGCCGGTAGTAATAGAAGCGTTAAAAAATAAAAAAGTCGGAAATTGTTACGAAGAGGCAAAACTAGCGGAAATAATCGGTAGAGTAAACGGACGAAACGATATAAATACAGGCAGAATATTTTTTAGCCGAGGCGGTTCAAAAGAACGGACACTCGACCATGTTGTAGCATTTATTACAGTTAAAGATATCAGCTCAAAAAATATATTTTCAATGAAAAATAAAGAAGGAATCGTAATTGACCCATGGCTTAATGTAGCAGATTTTGCAAGTGAATATTTTACTAAACTAAAAACGGTTTTCAAGCCTTTTTTTGACAGATTACCTTATAATATTGAAGATATAACATTCAGAATAGAACCATATTTGGATGAAAAAGTAGACAATAAACTTATAGATGAATTAAAACAAAAATTTCCGGAACTTATTCTGAAAAAATAAAAAACCCTTTCAAACTGAAAGGGTTTTTTATTTTACATTTCCAAATTCATCTGCGAGAATTGAATTATTTTATTCTTTCCTCTATGTTTTGCATTGTATAGGGCATGCTCTGCATACCTTATAACAGTATTTGCATCTTCTTCTACGTCTGTCATGCAAGGATATGTAGAAATTCCGCCTGAGATTGTTACTCTGTGAGCTTCTTCTTCTCCCGCAGGTATAAATTCCATTTTTTCAACTTCGCGTCTAAATCTTTCTCCGAATAAGAATGCATTATCTTCTGAAGTATTTGGAAGAACAAGCAGGAATTCTTCATCGCCATAGCGAGTTAATATATCCTCTTTTCTTATCATTGCATCTAATTTATTTGCAATATTTCTTAAAAGGATATCGCCCCATTCATAACCGTACATGTCATTGACAACTTTGAAAAAGTCAATATCAAATAGTATGCAAGAAAGCTTTGTTCCGTAACGACGAGAACGAGAGATTTCTTCTTCCAAACGCTCTTGAAGGTATTTTCTGTTGTGCAGTCCCGTTAAATCGTCAGTTGTAGAAACCGTTTCTAATTTATCTTTTATTGCCTTTATTCTTAAAAGTGCATTAACACGAACTATAAGTTCGTCTGTATTTGCAGGGTTTTGAATAAAATCAAATCCTTCAGCTCTTACCGTAACATCCCTTCTTGTCGGTCCGAAGAATAAAATCGGACAAGGAAATTTGTTCGTCATAAGTGCATCTTTTGCCAAATCAATATTTTCAATAATCATCAAAGACGGATTTATAACCGCATAATCTTTAATTTGGTCTATAGAGACAACCCTAATGTCAGCATCGTCAATATCCATGAGTTTGGCCTGCAATTCAGGCATGGGTTTTGTTGAATAAATAACAATATTTTGCATAAAACTTCCTCTTAATACTTAAAACCGTAAAATAATACAATTTACTCAACTATAATACTATATTTTAATGCCTTTTGCAACAACGTGACTATGAAATAAACATACAGTCACCGTAGCTGTAGAAACGATATTTGTTTTTTATGGCTTCGTTGTATGCCTTGAAAATAAAATCTTTGCCGGCAAGTGCGCTTACGAGCATTAAGAGTGTAGACTTCGGTAAGTGGAAATTAGTTATTAATTTATCAATAACTTTAAATTCATACGGGGGGTAAATAAACAGTTCTGATGCCGATTTACAAGCTTTGATGCACCCAAATTGTTTAAACGCGGTTTCTAATGTTCTCACTGTAGTTGTTCCAACTGCTACAATCTTTTTGCCTTGAGCTTTTGCCCTGTTAATTAGCTCTGCTGTTTCTTCACTGATTTCAAATGTTTCTGAATCCATTTTGTGATCCAAAACGTTATCGCATTTTACAGGACGGAAAGTGCCGATTCCAACGTTAAGTGTAACATAACCTATTTCGACACCCTTATCTGCAAGTTTATTTAATATCTCTTTTGTAAAATGTAATCCAGCTGTCGGAGCAGCAACAGAACCTTCGTCTTTTGCATACACTGTTTGGTATCTCTCAAAATCGAGTTTTTTAAGCTCATCACCTGTCATTTTTCTTTCAATATACGGCGGAAGCGGAATATTCCCGACTCTGTGCAATATCTCTAAAAGATTACCTTCATAAATCATTTTTACAAGCCATTTGCCGTCATCTTGCAATTGTTCAACAACTTCTACAGAAAGTTCTTCAGCAACTTTAACAATAGTACTGACCTTGACCCTTTTTGATGGCTTGATTAATACTTCCCAAAAACCGCAGCTCCCTCGCCCTGCGGGAGAGGGTTGGGGTGAGGGGATACTTAGCTCTTTTAATAAAAAGACCTCAATCTTAGCCCCAGTATCTTTATATCCGTACAAACGAGCAGGAATAACCTTTGTATTATTCAAAATAAGCACACAGTTGTCATCAAGCAAATCAACAATATCATAAAAATGTTTATGCTGAATTGTTCCATCATTGACTCCCAGAACCATCATGCGTGAATTTTCTCGTTTTTCCGCAGGTGTTTGAGCTATCAATTCTTCAGGCAGTGTGTAATCAAATTCTGAAACCAACATTTTGATTACTCTTTCTCTTTTATGGGTTTTGCATTTGCTACATCTATATCGCTAATTTTGTTTTCTTTTTGGGCATCTTCAAGCTCAAGTTGTTTATTAATTATAAGTGTTTGTGCTACTTGGAAAATATTACTTGATACCAGATATAAGAGAACTCCGGCAGGAATCGGAATTATAAAGAATGTAAAACCAAGCATTAACGGCATAAATGTATTCATTGATTTTTGCATTGCAGCCTGTGCCGGATCTTGATTTGCATTTTTATTCATTGCCATCATAGCTTTTTGTGAAAGCACCATTGTTACCATAAATAGTATTAAAAGAGCAAAGACATCCCAGTGGAAAGCCTGTTTAACTTCTTTTGTAGGAATAGTTGAAACAAGAAGCCCCTCTTTTCTTTCAAAAGTCATATTTTCTGCTTCTTTTGTTTGAACATCCGTTATTGTAACTTCAGCTTTTTCTATTTGGTCAAGCTGAGAGAATTTGAGGTTTAAACTGTCAAGACTTATTTTAAAGTCAGCCGGTTCTCCTGGGGTTAGTTCTCCTTGAACTTCAACAGCTTTATTGGGTTTTTCGATTTTTACATTTTCTAACGGTTCATCAATGCCTTTTAAGTACACTTTTGCAGTTT
>CACZPB010000137.1 GCA_902782905.1 uncultured bacterium | reverse complement strand
AGTCCTGCAGCACCCAGTAGAGCATCTATTATTGCATGAGAAAGTACATCGGCATCCGAATGTCCCAAAAGTCCTTTCTCATAAGGAATTTCTACACCGCCTATCATTAATCTTCTGCCTTCTGCCAATTGGTGAAGGTCATATCCGATTCCGATTTTAAGATTTGTCATAATTCACCTTAAGTATATTATATCAAAAATCCTATAAATATATGATAGAGATTTTGTTAAAAAAAGTTACAATAATATAGACATATGTTAGGATTCGAGGGATGGAACAAGAGGCATCATCTTACAACAAAATTAAACGTGTAACTAACGAAGAACTTGCAGAAATGTGGCAGAACTATTTTGCTGACCATGAAAATAAACAGCTTCGTGATGCTTTGATTTTGCAGTACATTTATCTCACCAAATATGTAGTAGGGCGTGTTAAGGTCGCGCTTCCGCCTACTTTCTCATTCGAAGATATATCAAGTTATGGTGTAGAGGGGCTTATTGATGCTGTTGAAAAATTTTCACCAAAGATGGGTGCACGATTTGAAACGTATGCTCTTGTTCGTATCAGAGGTAACATTATTGATAAAATTCGTTCACAAGATTTCTTGCCCAGAAGCGTAAGAAAAAAAATCAAGGATGTGAAGGAAGCACAAGAAGAATTGAAACGTCAGTTCGGGAGAACTGCTACTAATAGTGAAATCGCAAATTATTTAGGTATTGAGAAAGAAAAAGTTGAACAAATTCTTTCTGACGATACAACAGTAACGTCTATTTATGATAAAAAAGGTTCGTCAGACGGAGATATAGAAATAATTGATACAATACAAGATTCAAAACATTTAGACCCGCATGCGGAGCTTGAGGAAAAGGATGTAAAAAAAGAGTTGGAGGATGCTTTGAAAAGACTGCCGGAGAGAGAAAGAACAATAATGGTACTTTATTACCATGAAAATATGACATTAAAAGAAATCGGTGAAGCGATTAATGTCTCGGAATCACGTATTTCTCAGCTGCATGCTCAAGCAATTATGAAGTTAAAGAACCTTTTAAGCGAAAACCGTTCAGAAAGACTCAAAAGAAGCATTATATAGCTAAGTATAAATAATTAAAGCTATATTTTCAAAGTTGTTACCCTATTAATTCTTTTAAATAGTTTGGAAGGGCAAATCTTGCTTCGTGATATTCTCTGTTATAGATTTTGCAAGTTTTTGTTATTGCTTCGCCCCTTCTTTCATCCCAATAGGATAACGGTTCTACGGTTTCTGAACAAAAAGCCCAAGCCCAATAGCCGCCGGGGTATGTCGGGATGTTAGAAGTGTATGTTGATACAATCGGGAATACTCTGTTGAGCTGAGTATACATTTTTTTGATTTCTTCCCTGTTTGTAAACGGTGATTCTGACTGAGCGACCATAATACCGCCCTCTTTCAGTGAACGTTTTACATTTGTATAGAATTCATCCGTAAATAGCCCTTCTCCGGGACCCATAGGATCGGTTGAATCTATGAGTACGATATCAAACATATTTTCTTTACCTTTAATATATTCAATAGCGTCTTCAACTAAGATTTCGCATTTCGGGTTATCAAGCTCGCAAGAAATAGTCGGTAAAAACTTTTTGCAAGCATCTATAACCATTCCGTCAATTTCGCAAAGAACAACCTTTTCTACACTGTCGTGTTTAAGAACTTCTCTGACTGTGCCCCCGTCGCCGCCGCCTATAACAAGAACGGATTTTGGGTTTTTATGATGCATCATGGGAATGTGTACAATCATTTCGTGATAATGGTACTCATCTCCCTCTGTTGTCATCATCAAATCATCTAATGTTAAGACTCTGCCCAGTTTCGAGTCTGTTTCAAATACTTCTACCTTTTGAAACGGTGATTGCTCGGAAAAAAGAACTTTTCCTGCTTTTATTGAAATCCCGTATCCTCCCGGGGTTATTTCGTGATAGTATCCGTTTTCTATTCCGTTCTTCATTGTTATTTAATTCTCCCTGATAAAATGTGTATGTGCAGGTGAAAAACTTCTTGCCCTGCATCTTTTCCTGTATTAATTACAGTTCTGTACGATTTAATGCCTTCTTTCTTTGTGACATCTTTTACTGTCATCATAAGCTTGCCCAAAAGAACTTCGTCATCAAGTTCGTTTAAGGACTCTACGTGTGTTCTCGGAACAACAAGCAGGTGTGTTTCTGCTTTTGGGTTGATATCTTTAAATACTACAGCCCATTCATTTTCATATACGAATTTAGTGCCGAACTCTCCATTTATAATTTTGCAAAAAATGCAATCACTCATTTATATTTCTCCTACTGCTTTTTGTATCTTGTTAGTACTACATTTTTGATTTCACTTTTTGAATTTAGAGCTCTTGAAAGAGATTTTTCATCAACTCTTGCACCTCCTCTGATTAAGAGATTAACCATGTCAGAGTTTTTCTTCTTGATTGCATAATTGAGCGGAGTGGTTCCCCAAGATTCTTGGTTAACATTAGCTCCGTGTTTTATAAGAGTATTAACAATTTCTGCGTTATTTGATGCTATAGCGGCATTCATCAATGTTCTGCCTTTAAATTCCAAGTTCGGATTTACGCCGGCTTTTAGTAATCTGTCTACCACTTGAGGGTTCTTTTGCTTGATTGCATATACGATTGCAGGAACTTGCATAAGCTCAGTATTAGGGTCAAAACCTGATTTAATAAACAAGTCTATACAGTTAATGTTGTTGTCTTTAATAGCGCCAAAGAGTCCCAAAGGCGTATATTCATAGTTACTTGATATAATCTGTTTTATGTATTGTTCCTTTGGCGTTAGTGTAAAGTCTTCAGCTTGTACAGCCATTCCGAACATAAATAAACTCAAAATTGAAATCGCAACTAATTTTTTCATAGCTCCCTCCCAAAATATATTTATACGTTAACACTCCACTTTTTAGGGTCAAATTTTAAATCATTAACCTTCATCTTCATCGATTTTATGTAAGGTTCAAACTTTTTGAGAAGCATAACTTTATAAAGTGACAGCTCCTGTGCAACAACAGGATTCGCACACGCAACGACCATAACTCCTTTAGGTAGCATGGAAAACGGTCTTGATTTACCCTTAAATTTCTGCGGAAGAATATTATCCCAAAACTTAAACAAAGTAGTTCTGGTTACGGCTTTTTTTAATTGAGGGTTATCCATCATAGTATCTATAATAGAATCTATGCCTTCAAAGTCTGTATACAACACCTTTCCCAAAACTTTTAAATCCTTCCCTTTTGTGATATCATACCGCTATGGATTGCAATTTAGATAATATCATAAAATCTTCAAAAAAGATACTTCTTTTATCTCACATGAACCCTGACGGTGACACATTAGGTTCTATGTGTGCTATGTATAGCATGATTTACAATCGTTTCAAGATAAAAGCTGACATGAACATTGTCTCAAACATTCCATTTAATTACAAATTTTTACCAAATGTAAACTTGGCGGAAAGATATTTTGACAAATCATTGGTTTATGATTTGGTTATATCACTTGATGTTGCCTCAATAGAGCGGGTTTTGGATTCTCAAATTCTTTTTGAAAAGGCAAAATGCTCTATTAATATTGATCACCACAAAACAAACCCGCATTTTGGTGACTATCAGGTTATCGAACCT
>CACZPB010000136.1 GCA_902782905.1 uncultured bacterium | reverse complement strand
TTCTTTTCTTCTTGGTTGTCGGCATTAAACGTGTCTTCGGTTTTTGCCTTCTGTGCTATTCGCACCTTCGGCAAAAGACCTCCGCACTTTGCCGACAATCCGCTTTTCTTCAGAAAAGGAACAATCTACTGCAAGTTTTTTCTCTTATAATAATCTTCAATAAATCCGGTATTAAATTTACCGCTTTTAAAAACTTCGTCCTCAATAAGTTCTTGGTGGAAAGGAATTGTTGTCTTAACTCCTGTTACAACGTATTCTTTGAGGGCTTGGTACATTCTTCTTCTTGCTTGTTTTCTGTTTTCACCCCAGCAGATAAGTTTACCAATCATTGAATCATAATAAGGCGGAATAGAATATCCCGGATAAACGTGAGAATCAACTCTTATGCCAAATCCACCTGGGGCAAAATAGCCGTCAATTTTTCCTGGGCAAGGCATAAAATCGTGTTCAGGGTCTTCCGCATTTATACGGCACTCGATTGCATGACCTCTTAAACGGACATCATCCTGCGTATAACCTAGTTTTTCTCCTGATGCAACGAGGATTTGTTCTCTTACTATATCTATTTGAGAAATCATTTCCGTAACACAGTGTTCTACCTGAATACGTGTATTCATTTCCATAAAGTACCATTTTCCGTCATGGTCGAGCAGGAATTCACAAGTTCCCGCACCTTCATAGTTAATAGCTTTTGCCGCTCTTACAGCCGCTGCACCCATTTCTTTACGGGTTTCTTCATCAATTGCAGGAGAAGGAGCTTCTTCTAAGAGTTTTTGGTGACGTCTTTGGATAGAGCAATCTCTTTCGCCCAAATGAATAACATTACCGAATGAGTCACCCAATATTTGAACTTCGATATGTCTCGGATTTTCAAGGAATTTTTCTGCATAAACGTCAGGATTACCAAAGAAATTGCCTGCCTCTTGGCGGCACAAGTTAAGGTTTGCTTCCAATTCATCATCGCTTCTCACAACTCTCATACCTTTTCCGCCGCCGCCTGCGGTAGCCTTTAGTATGATTGGATACCCGACTTTGTGTGCAAATTCTCTGACTTCGTCAACCGATTTTACAATACCCATCCCCGGAGTTACCGGAACGTTATGTTCAATCATTGTTTTTCTGGCAGTAGCTTTGTCGCCCATTTTGCGCATAGATTCTGATGAAGGGCCTATAAATTTAATACCGTGCATATCACAAATTTCTGCAAACTCGGCTCTTTCAGACAAAAAACCGTATCCGGGGTGAATAGCATCACATCCCATAGTAAGCGCGGTTGAAATAATTGCAGGAATACTGAGATAACTGTCTATGCTCGGTGCCGGCCCTATACAAATCGCATCTGTTGCCAGCCTAACGTGCAAAGATTCCGCATCTGCCTGAGAGTATATCGCAACCGTAGGGATTCCCAACTCCCGACATGCTCTTATAACTCTTACTGCAATCTCTCCCCTATTTGCTATTAATACTCGTTTAAACATTTTATACTATCCCTTAATTATCAATTATTAATTAAAATAGCTGAAAATATAAAATTGAAAATGGAAAATTATTTTTTATAACTTTCCATTTTCCATTTTCAACTTTCAATTTACTCTACATACATAAGAACTTGACCGAATTCAACAGGGTCGCCGTTTTTAACACAAATTTTTGTAACTTTTCCTGCTTCTTCAGCCTTTATTTCATTCATCAATTTCATTGCTTCTATAATACAAACAACGTCGCCGACTTTAACTTCAGAACCGATTTCTACAAACGGAGCTGCATCAGGTGATGATGCCGAATAGAAAGTTCCCACCATTGGAGAGGTAATTGCTCTACCTTCTTGTGCTTCAGCCTTTGGAGCTTCTTTTGATTGACCGGAAGCAGGAGCTGATGCTTGCTGAACAGCAGGAGCTGCTGCAACCGGAGCTGCTGCCGCACCGACTACAACTTCGGGCAAATCCTTTCTGATTGTTATAGCTTGCTCGCCGTCTTCAAGAGAAATTTCCGTCAAGCCGTTGTCTGATATTATTTTTGCCAGTTTTTCTATATATTCTGATTTAAAATCCATTATTATCTCCTTTTGGAAAAGTGACAGAGCTATGAAGTATTTTCACTTCATAAACCGATTATTCACTCACCTAAACTAACATCTGTCTAAATATTCATTTGTTCTTGTATCAACTCTTATCATATCGCCATTTTGTACAAAGAACGGAACTTGAACAACAGCACCTGTTTCAAGAGTTGCCGGTTTTGAACCGCCTTGAGCAGTGTTGCCCTTTTCAGCCGGAGGTGTATCAACAACTTCCAACTCAACGTGAGCAGGAATATCTACACCAATAATTCTTGTATCGTGTTTAAGCACTTGTACAATCATATTTTCTTTTAAGTATTTTTTGCTGTCACCGACTTGATCTTCTGATATTTGGAGTTGTTCATAAGTTTCATTATCCATCATAACGTAATCTTTACCTTCTTTGTAAAGATATTGCATTTCACGTCTGTCAAGCATAGCTTTCGCAACTTTTTCACCGGCTCTGAATGTTTTTTCAACTACGTTACCGGATTCAACGTTTTTAAGTTTTGTTCTGACAAACGCTGCACCTTTACCCGGTTTTACGTGTAAAAACTCTACAACAGTCCAAAGACCGTTGTCCAATTCTAGTGTTAAGCCATTCTTTAAATCGTTTACTGAAATCATAAAAACTCCTTGGTTTCAATTCTATTACTTTTTTCTTGATGTTAACATAAACATGCTTATTAGGCAATTATTTCCCACTTACCTTCCCCTTTGTTTTGTTAAGTTTTGTTAAGCAATTGGTCTGAAAAAGGCAATTTTACATGGTTTCAGAACTTTATATATGTACGAGGAAAAAAATAGAGGATACAAAAATGTGCGGTAACATACCCGGATTTAGATTTAACCCTATCGCAGCGCAATTATGTTCACGTTATGATGACGGTTTGAACTTGATGTGGAATGCGAGTATGATGAAAGCACAAACAATGAATATGCTCACACAGCTTCCAACGGCAAGCGGCTCTATTTTTTCTGAAATTCCTTGGAGTATGTCCGGCATGAATTATTTACTGGACCCAAGATTTACAATGATGCAATTCAATCAAAAATTCGGCGGCGGAATGGGCTTTGGCGGCTTTGGCAATTTCGGCGGAGTAGGCTCCAATAATGGCGGTGGTTTCTTCGGAAACTTTGACTTTGGCAACTTCTGGGGCAATATTTTTGGAAATAAAACAAACAACAATGGCTCAAACGGTTCAAATAACACCGGTTCAAAAGATACAGTTGAGCAAAAACAATTAAAAGCTGTAGATAAAGCAATAGACAAATTAAAAGGCACAGATGCTTGGACAGAAGATATTTCAAGTGCATACAATGAAGCTTTGAAGAAAGAAACTGATAAAGAAAAATTAGAAGCTCTCAAAGAAGTCTTTGAAAGTATTGATAAAAACAAATTAAATGAAGCAATACTTGGTGATGAAGAAGTATCAAAACTTCTTGAGCAATCAGGTTACACAAAATTAAAATCAGATGGAGAAAAGAGTACTGATTGGAAAAAATTAGCATCCACTCTTGCTGACGATTTACAAACCGGCAAAAGTGACGAACTCGGCAAAGTAGCCGGAATGATTAAAAGTGACAGTACAAAAATAATGCCGTTCATGAGTGCTTGGAATGATAGAAAAACGAACAATCTGTTCAGAGTAATTGCAGCTAAAATACCTTCAGCTGCTTCTGAAAAAACCATTTGGAAAGAATCCGCAGAAGCATTTGCGGAAGCTCTGATAGATGAAGCAGAAAAATATTCTGACTATAGCTCGGTTAAAACAAAAACAAAAGCTCTTAAAGACGCACTAGAGAAGATGAGCGGAAGCTTTACAAAAGCTAACGTAGAAGCTATTGCAGACAAGTGCAATTCATTGTATGCAGAAGTTAGAGTCTTGAATGCTCAGGCAGCTGACAAATATATTCAAGAACACTACGGTTTCATGAATGATATGAAATCAGACGTTATTCCTGATGGTGCAATATTAAAAGCGACTCAGGAAGATTTGAAAAATGAAAATATAAGCGTACCTGATGTTGCATTAAAAGATGGTGAAGACGATAAAACACCTACGGTTGAACAAACAGCAGAAGAAAAAGTTAATGAATTAGTTCGCAATGGCAAATTGGTAAAACGCGACAATATGACACAAAAAGCAAAAGGTGTTGCAGTATATTGTTCAAAAGAAAAAGATTCATCAGGTAAATATCAATACTTTATCATAAGAAACAACGAACTGGTAAAAGTAAACGGACAAGTTAGTAACAACGGATATTTATGTGATGGTTCCGGCAAACATATTTCAAATCTGACAGATTCTGATGTATCAGCATTTGATGAATCAAGCTTGCCAGCAAAAACCGGCAACGATTTAGGCAAACAAAGGAAAGTAAGCAAAAAGGGGAAAAATAGTTCCCAAAATGCTATAAAGACAGAAGCAATAAATCTTGCAGATAAAGTTCGCGACAAATTGGTTGGAGACACAAGCGTAAGTGAAGGCATGGATGTTATTGATATAATTGATGACGATCTAAACAAAGATAATATTTATTACTTCTTACAACGATATATCGAAAAAGATGGTTCCGGTTCTGCTGACGGTAGGGGCGGGCTTTGCGACCAAATTGACAATGAAGGAGATTGGTCAATTTTCCGCTCTGCTTTCAAAGATAAGACAATAAAAGCTGAAGTTATTGGCAAAATTGTACAATATGTCCTTGATTGGTGCGAAAGCGACAGTGATGTTTCAAATAGTAACTATTATGAAAAACTGAATGCTTTAAAGCAAAAAGGTGACGAAGAACTAAGAGCAAATTCTGAAACAGTTGACCTTTACTTGGCAAGATTAATTAAAGCGAAAGAAAAGGCAGAAAGCAAAAAGTAATTGTTTTGGGCAAATTTGCCCGATAAATAAAAATTGTAAATAAGATGTAAGGTTGGAATTACAAAAACAGACATTCCGGAGACAGGCAAAGCCTCTCCGGTTTTCTTTGTTGTTTAGATTAACCCTCACCCCCAGATAAGGGCAGTTTTTCCGATTCTCTACCTGACAACCTTCTCAACATCATTGTAATCCTGCGGTGTGCTGAACTTCTCATTAACAGAAATTCGCCATCCGCCGGTTACATTCGTTGATGTTCTCTGAGTTCCCATAGGAAAGTTCAGAATTGCCCGCCCTTGGTAGCTTCTTATCACTGGAGCTATATACTGTATCGCATAAGGGGTATAAGATGGTGTCTCAGACCAAGTTTGGACGTTGGAAACTTTTCCGTATTTATCAACTGAGAAAGAAAATTTGAACACAATACCTGCCGGCATCATAGGAAGTTTTGTGTCCTGCATAATCTTATTTTGAAGGTTTGAACGCCATATATTCCAAGCAATCGTTTCTTCTTGTTGGGTCAAAACTTTTGTCTGTTTTAACTCTCCCTTCGCCACTTGTGGGCTAGGAGTCGGGGGTGAAGGGAGTACCGTCTTAACTACTTGTTTTTCCGCCCTGTTCACCTCAACTTTTTTTGTTTGAGTTTGAATCGGCGCTGAAACAGTTTTTGTCCGAACTTTTGTACCCGTATTCGATGTTTTATTCTGTACTGTCAGAGCTTTTGACACAACTTTTGTTGTTTTTTGAGTTTGAATGGCATCATTTTGAACAACAGTAGTCACTTTTTTAGGCTCAATTGTTTTTTCCATGAGAGGAATTTTCTGCTCCTCAACCTTTACCTTTGTTTCCGGCTCAATGGTATAAGCAGAATCATACACAATAACAGCTTTGTGCATGTCAGGCTTAGTCAGGCAAATGCTGACAGTTGAAATTATCAAAAATATTAGAAGTATTTGTAAAATAAGCTTCAATACAGCCCCCTCACCCCTTCCCTCTCCCGTCGGGCGAGGGAGTTAGCGAATCTCATTTAGTTTATTTATCTATCTTTGCAACTACTTCGTCACAAGCAAAAGTTTCAAATTTTGTTTGGCTGAGCATATAAGTCTCTGCTATCAAAAGAGCCGTCGGAACAAGAGCTGCAAGTCCGCTTAAGAGCATACCGCCCAAGTCTCCGCCAATTTCGCCCATAAAATAAGATGCGTTCATTGTAAATTCTATACCGATAATAATACATCCGATAATAAATGAACGTCGCATTTCACGGTTCAACTTATTAACCCCTTCAATTCCGTAGATTTCAACTCCGTGTTGAATAAAATTGCTAAAACCGTCTTGCTTCAACACATTTGAAGCCGCAATTTTCTTTCCGCTAAAGAAGCCGTTTGCAAACGCAAAAAACGCAAAAATGATTAAGAAAGTTGCCAAAACAAGGAACACCGGACTCAATCTCAAGCCTGAAATTCTGACCCAGCCGGCAGCTTCAGGGAAGCACATTGCAAGAGTGTTAGAAACACCATAAGCCAAGAACGGAGCTGTTATCATACCTAAAAGAATCTCACCTGCCTGTTTAATTTGGAGCATAAACTGTTTATCTCTAATATTTCTGATTTTTGCAGGGCTCAATGTATTGGTATATCTTTCAATCCATTGCTGATATTCTTTGATTACGTGTTCGAAGTCTTCTCTATATTCAATTTCATCAAGTTCACTTTTCAACTCTACGCTTGAATTTTTATAATATCCGCAAGCAAGCGCAAGAGTTGCAGCCGTACCGACAAAGAATAATGAAATTAGAACCGCAAACACAGGATAAGTTTTTGGTGAAATATAATATAAAACATTAATCAAATAAATTGCCGCATAGAAAATCAGCGATAAAACTATCATAAACTGCTCTGCAAGTTTTGATGTTGTAGTGTCATTTCCGAGTTTGTTTTGAAGATAATTGTAAATACCTTGTTTGAAAACTAAACCTACGCCATAAATTATTAAGGCATATACAAAAATAAGTTTCATATTTGTAGGCATCTGAATAACAGAACCGGCATCAGATAGAGGAAGCCCAGTCAAATAATTTGAAACTCCGAACGCACAAACAAAAGATGCAAAGAAAAGTGCTATGTGCAAGAAAATTCCGCCTTTTGAATTCTGTGAAATCTTGCGTTTCAAATCAGCTATTCTTGCTCCGATTTGTTTAATTATACCGACTCTTGCATTCTCAATCTCTGCCTTTCTTTTTTCAACCATAATTTTAGCAGCTGCATTCACATCATCGCCGTATATTGCCTTAATATCATTTTCCGAAAGATTTTCTTCCGAAATATTGCGGGTTGTAGATTCTCCGACTACTTTTATTGTTATATAATCGTCAACTCCATCCACCATAACCTTGCAAACTTTTTCTATATCTAATTTTGCAGGCAATGCCCTGCCTCTGAATAAAAATTTTTGATTATTAAACTGATTTAACAACACACACCTGTTTGTCTGTGCATCATATTGAACCGTCAACAAAAACTGAAATCCGAAATCTGCTTGAAAATCAGAATTAGGGTTTGACGATATGTTAACAAGTTCCTTGTCTGCAAAAGTTTTTTCACTGTTTTTCGTACTGATTGTGAATGCCATTCTGTTCTCCTATATTTTTTAATGTAGGTTGGGGTTTCTACCCCAACAATAACCTTACCTACCGATTGCCTCTAAAAATCTTCTGTTTGCCTTGTCTACACCGGTTTCATTTGCAACAATCAGCTTCTTTTCACCCAAAATCGGGTTTAGCTTTGTTTTTACCATATCCAATTTTTCCGGATGCGCCCAAACAAACATCATAGAGATTTCAGGAACATATTCCTGCACTTTTTTAATGTTCTGTGGAAGTGTATCCCAGTTTATTTGCTTTTCTGCTGCTCCCTCATTTTCCAAATCACCTATTACTACAACAGAAGGTACATACCCTTCTTTTTTCATAGTAAGACAATGGTCAAACGCTTTTTTAAGAGCTTCACCGTATGCCGTTCCATAGTCATTTGAATTATATTGAGTAAAAGCTTCAACAGCCTTTGTTATTCCTTTTGAGTTGGAAGGAGAACCTTCATATATAAGATATGAACCCTCAGAAACCTTCAGAATCTTAACTTCGTCCTCAGGATCAAGAATTGAGCAGAGGGATTTCATATACTTGATCTGCTCCGGCAAATTCTTTTGATTGGAAGCTGAAGCATCCACTACAAAAACAATTGCAGCTTTGTGGAAATCATCAACCTTAATATTTTTACAAGCCACAAATAAAAGCTTGCCAATTATTGCCAAAAATAAAATTAAAATTCCTAATATTATCAATCTTTTATTCATATCTTTTCCTTTTTCCTTTTTTCTCCCCTCGCCCCTTGTGGGAGAGGGGCTGGGGGTGAGGGGTTATCTCAACCCTTTAATAACTTACTGATACATTGAATGGTTGTGTAAGCGTAATATCCATCTCTGTAAATGACGGAATTTCAGCATCCACACCCTTTTCTGCCGTTGAATAAATAATCGAGCTTCCAGCTCCGACACCTGCACCGATAGCAGCCGAACGCCATACGTGGTCAGACCCTCCGGAGAGGAGAGCGAAAAGAATACCTACAACAGCACCCGCAGCTGCCCTTGCAGCTGCACTCTTGGCAGCCGTACCGATTTTACCTTCATTAGAGACCTTAAAATCTATTGCTTCGGCTGCAATATTATAAACGACATTATCCGGCGTAACAAGGTTTGTAAAACCTATTACTACCCTGCCGTTTTGTGAGCCATACGTTGCATTCCTTGCTTTTGTAAGCGTTCCATACATAAGACTTCCTTGCGGAGCAATAACGGCACCGTTATAAACCAAATTATCCGTTAAAACCGCAACTACTCTATCGCCTTTTGCCGCAGTTGCTGTATTAATAGCACTTTGGAGATATACTTTTATAACCGTTCCCGCCGGAACCTGACCGACGTAACCATTGAATGTGTTCGGCTTTTGCTGTTGTTTTTGCTCATAATTTTCCGCAGTCGGCGGAGTGAAAGCAGACGACGGCTCTTTAAAATCATATACCCTTATAGCACCGACAGTTGAAACAACGTCTTTTGCCAAATTGTCATATATATTTATAATATTTGCATTGAAAGATTGTTCGCAAACAATATTTCGTTTTTTTATCTCCTTAAGAACTGATTTGTTAACTTTTGAGTTGTTCTCGGATTGATAGTAATAAAACATATTCTCACCGCTCTGCTGTAGAATGATTACGGCAGAATCCTCGCCTTTTTGCGAAATTCCGTAATACGGAGATTGTTTTATTATGTTAAAACCGTTTACAGCATAGCTGTTCTCAACAATCGGTTGAACATCAGCCGTCTTAATGTTTTTTAAATAATAAAGCTCGCTAAGGGCGAAACAGCTGTTTGTTGAGACAAAAAATAACAGTATTAAAAGCGCAAACAGTTTTTTCATACTATTTTTCCACCTCTTTTAACACCGTTTGTGTTGTCTGTTTAGTCGTTGTCATTGAACCGTCTTTGTTAATTTTAAAAAGGTATTCTATCGTATTAACAGAAAACGGCTTGTGCATATCAGGCTTGGCTGAACATACCCATATTGTTCCTGCAACAGCAAGTATCAAAATTGTGAATCCTATAATTTTAAGCCCAAAACCAATTATATTTTTAATAATCAAGATTGCAACTATTGCAACAACAAGACCGATTATACCAAAACTCATACTAATACCTCATTCCTAATAAAGATTATACACTCAAAACGATATTTTAGAAAAAAAGTTCAATAAAAGTTAACAATTATAATGATATTTGCCTTAACAAATCAAATAATCTCTCAGCTTTTTCTCCGTCTGTATAAGCACCTTTTTCAATTATTTGATTTCTGTATTCTTCGTTATTTGCGCAATCTCCAAAAAATTTGTAATTCTTTTTCCCATCAATCAATTTTAAGCCATATTCATATTCTTTAGAATTCTTTTCATAAGGCAAAAATCTTCCCCAAAAATTGTCAACTTGTTGAGAAATTATTTCTTTAATTTCCTGTATAGTCTTTTCTTTGTTTCCGCCATTTGATTGCAGCATATCTTTGTACATTTCACCTTTACCATTATCAATAAATTTGTCTAATAAATGCTGCAAGAAAAATTCTTTGTCAGTTCTGTATATAATCTCATCTTGTTTTACATGATGTGTTTCGTGGAATAAAGATTCAAAATATCCCTTAGTTGGATTTTCCATATTTCTGTAATTAAAAGAATAAATATCAATATATGAACCATCTGGTGCAGTCGCCATCCCTCCGTTAACGCATCTTGGATCTGTTTCCGCTTTAGTTTTAATCCATCTAAATATTTCCGGCTTATTAGTTTTTCTGTCTTTGCAAATTTCCTCCAACAACTTTTCGCAATATTCTCTATCGTTGCTATCGGTCTTGAAATCGATTATTTCTCGATATCTCTTTGCAAAATCTTTTGTTTCTTCTGCATTAATATCGCGACTAAATATATCTTTGTAAAGTTTTTGTATCTCTTTTAATTCTGTAGACAATCCTTCTTGAGGTTTTATCGAAGTTGCTTTATGAAATTTTACATAAGCTAGAACTGCAGCCCCAACGCCAAATATGCCAAGTAGAATTTTTGTTCCTAAATTATTATTATCTTTATTACTGCTGAGTTCTACTGTATCAAATTTCAAATCAGAAGTTTTTACACCTCTAAAAGCAGGCGGTGATGCCGTTTTTGTTTGATTATAATTTTGGGTAATAGTTGATATTTGTAAATTTGACATAGTACAACCTTGTTCTACACATATATAAAGTATTTTTCTGATTAAAAATTGCTTAATTATCAAATTAAAAATGGTACAAGATTTCTTGTACCATTTTTGTTTATTGTTTTTTTATTCTACAAATTGCTATTTACAACTCTGTCAATGCAAGCTTTTGGAGAGTATTGCCATTCTCTTTGAGATATGCGCGAAACTTTCATGCCGGAGCGTTCAATAATTGTCTGCTTTTTCATATTAGAAACTTTTGAAGGAGTTTTGTCTTCAACCCCATCGCATTCTACGACATACTTGTCATCTACAACCAGATCGGCACTGAGTCCCGCAATTTCAACTCCGCAGGTTACTTTATGTCCTATGGTTCTGAATGCCTCTGCGACTTCTTTTTCAAATGAGTTTTTATAAATATTTTCATCAAAATCATCCGAATTTTTAAGTGTATATCTATCTTCATACTCCTGAACAAATCCGAGATAGTTTCTCAAAATTCCCTCAGGAAGTTCTCGAGGGTCTTTTGATATAAAGTTAATCATTCTGTATCTTGCACGTGTAATTGCCACATTAAAGAGATTTGGTTTTTGCAGGAATATAAGACTCTGAGGGAAGCTATTGTTTGCATAAGCCCAAGAAATGAGCATTATATCTCTCTCATCACCTTGGAATGTATGCGCTGTACCAATTTCTATCTGGTGTTTTTCCATCATGTGCTCAGATAAAACTTTAGCTACAGAAATTTTCAACTGGTCAACTTGCGCTCTGAAAGGTGAAATTATACCAATTGAAACAGGATTTTCGGGATTTTTTCGCTCATCTTCTACAACGATTTCATGCAGTTTTTTAACAAGTGCCTCAATCTCAGGCAAATTTCTTGTCGCATCAAAATCCACCTTACCGTCAGGAACAACAATAGTTTCAATAACTTTCTCAGTATCATCGTTTCTGCGCATTACACGAATTCTACCCCCGTAAAATTCTTTGTTTGAATAATTTATAATTGGCGGCAAACTTCTGAAATGCTCATCTAGAAGTACAGGATGCATAGAATAATAATTTGCAAGATCGAACATTGAGTTTGTTCTGAATCTCCACATAAGCTGATATCTGTCATTTATACCGTATTGTGACATAAATGATTGCTCCTTGGCTTTTTCCAAGAAAGAAAGGTGTGGAAGCTGTTTGTCATCACCTACGACCACAGCTTTTTTAGCCCTGTATAAAACAGGGAAACAGCTTGCGATATCACATTGAGAAGCTTCATCTATAATAACTACATCGAATAACCCCGGCTTTAAAGGAAGTGAGCCTGAAACTGCATAAGTTGTAACACACCAACAAGGAAACGCTTCCAAAAGCGGTCTAAAGTCTTCTGTCTCAAGAAGCCTGTTTTGCAGGTTCTTTTTGCGTTCCACCAGAGATTTTGAATGTACAAAAAGTCTCTGACGTTTGACAGGGTCTTGCATCAAGCCTTTGAGTGCACTTCTTCTTTTTGATTTTAAAATATCTATTGCCAAGCGTTTCTGCTTCTTTTTCATATTTCTAATCTGCTCTGCAAAAACATGAATATTTCCTATTTTTTGGATTTCTGTTTCAATTTTTCTCGCGTTGTAAACAAGTTTTGCAAACTCAAGCTCTGTTTGAAGAACTGATAAATTTTCGTTTGAAACATCAAAGTTTTTGAGACCCAAAATCTTTTTGAGAGTTCCAAGAGAGGAATGGTTTTTGAGCCCTGCCCAAAAGCCTGATTTTTCCAAATTTTCGGAAAGAGTTTTAATAGTAGATTCAATAGTGCTTATTTCATCACCCTTCAGAACTCTCTTTATATATAGCGGGTTTTGGTGCTGTAATTCTTCCAATTTTATTTGCTCATTTACCCCTGTCCACTCTTCTTCGAGTTTAATAATTTTTTCTGATTTTTTCTCAAGCTCTGAGATTGCCTTCAATAGTTCTTCCATGTCAGAGACATCACAAAGCAGGGTATTTTCAGCCCCTTCATCCAAATCAACCTTGTTTGCCAAAAGGTCTTGAAGTTGCATTGAAAGCTCTCGTTGATAATTAAGCCTCCCTGCTCTCAGTGCCAAAAATGGAGCACCAAGCTCGTTCAATCGCTCTGCAACAACATCCACGGCTTTATCCATACGAGAAGCTACAAGTACGGTTTTTCCGTTTGCAATAAGGTGCGCTGCAAGGTTTACAATTGTTTGAGATTTACCCGTCCCCGGAGGGCCGAAAACTGAAACAAGCCTTGAGTTTTCAACATTCTTAATTACATTCAACTGTGCATCGGATAGAGAAAGCGGTGTAACAGGGAAAAAGTTTTCCAAAGTTTTTTGCTGAGTATCCGTAGGCTTTGACTGAGTATATTCTTCATTGATAAGGTTCAATACTGTTTCTCTATAGACTCCTGATGGTTTCTCAGAGATTTGAGTAAGCTCATGCAGAACACCTGCCGTTGCAGAAGGACGCTTTGTCAGGATAATTGCACATTGGTTTGTAATATTTATTTTGTCAAGCTTTATACTTTGTTTTTTTGCTCCGTTTACCCCCTCTTCCTGTTCAATCAACTCATCAATGTTTTCGGAATCTATTTTTTCGTTATAAAAATCTTTCGTAATATTGTCTTCATCAATCTTTTCGGCAGACGACATATTTATATCAATATCAGGAATGATAGATTTTAATGTCGTTAAGAAAATATCCAATTTTTCCTGAGTAATAGGCACAGTCGGAACAACATCCAAAAGCCCTTCAAGCAGCGATTCCGTCTCATCCTCATCATCACTTTTTTTCATAAGAGCAGTGAGTGCGCCCGTATTTAGTGAAATAAATTCATCTGTGAGCATACAATTTATGTTCACACCATTTCTCTCCAAGTGGCATGGAGTATAAAGAAGCGGAGTTAAAAACTCATTTTTCCTGCCGGTTTTACTTTTACCGGTCAAGAAAAGATAGCCATAAATCAAATATTTATCTTTCTGGCTCGTATCGGCTTGAATCATAAGCTCTGTAATCTTTGGGTCAGAGCCTTCCAGTTTCAAATATTCAAGCCCTTCTGTAAATAATTTGTCATCCTCATTTAAGAAAATCCACTTGTTATCTTTATCAGCCTTAAGGTTTCTAAATGTGGAGCTTTTAACTTCTTCTCTCACACAATCGTGCAAATATTGGCTTAATTTCTTTATAAAACTGTTATTAAATGCAGAATTTATCGCTCTTGTAGCTTCCTGTAACATCTCATCTTCCTCATGTACTTATATAAAAGCATTGTACCACATTATTCATACCCCGTAAATGATGTAAATAGTGTAGGTTTAGATTTTAAGAATTTGTTCTACTTCTTTTTTATACTCTTTCGGAAAATCTTTTGGAATATTATCAAGCGGGTTTTTTATAACTCTCAAGTTTTTATCCAGCGCCTCAGCCGTAATTTTTGTCATTAACTCTGCAAAAACTTCAAGCATAGAACGCGAGAAAAAGGCATAATTACCAATGTGTTTTGCCACTCCGGAAGAAATTCCAAACAAATTTGATTGAATATTTACGCTGTCCAATCCCCTCGCACCTTCTTTATAATATTTTTGTCTTAAAAAAGGACATTTTCCTTCGTAACCTTTTTGTTTATATATCAAGTTCAAATGAATTGAGTGAAACCATTCATGCAAAGTCGTAGATAAAAAATGCGGCGAAGAATGCCAACCTATTAAATACTCATAATCTGAGCACAAATTGTTCCAAAACATTCCGTTTTTTGATTTATTCATAAATATAGAAGTGCCAATATAGGGAGGTTCTTTTTTTAAGACCTTTTTTGTATCCGGAATACAAAAACCTGTTGCTTTTTTATCACTTTTTTCTATCAGATTTTTGCTATTATATGCCCTAATTGCAGGCGGTTTGTAATCAAACGGGAGTTTATACTTTTCCGCTATTTCGCTAAGAATATTAGACACAAGTACGGAATTGGCACAAATTGATTTGCTGCCAAGAAAATCAGCATAAACTCCAAGCGCAGTAAAATCTAATTCGGCCTTTTCTACATTTATGTTCTTTATATCTTTAATAATTTTATATGTTAACCCTGATTTGAAATTTGTTTTTGTATTTTTTACACTTTGAACCTGCATACACATACTAAAACGCCTAAAAATTTTTTTTGTTATTCTTAAATTTTTTTTACAAACTATTGAAATATACAAAGTAAAAATATAGAATAATAAAAATATTTTTATTTTAATAACAGAAAGGGATATTAATGAAAGTTTTAAAAATCAACAACACACCAACAGAAACTGTGAACAGTGAACAAGCATTCAAAGCAATCAGATTGAAAACAAACATGGGCTCTATCAACAAGAACCTTAAGAGAGATGTTCTTGAACTGAGAAAAACTCTGCCCGATAACTCTGAAGCAAAAACTCAGAAGTATTTTGGCGGATATGACCCATATTCAAGCAATACCCCGCAAATGAATGACGGAGACGGCTGGAAAATGCTTGCTATTATAGGCGCAGGATTGGGAGCGCTTGCTTTGATGTAATGAGTTATAAAAAATCGGGGCGAAACAAAGTGTTTCGCCCCGATTTTTTTAGTTCTAATATATGAGTTAAATTTTAATAGAATGTGCTAAAATACATATCTGTAGAGGGTGGTTATGAAAAATTTATTGATAATCTTAGGAATAATGATATCCGGCATAGCATTTGCAGAAAGCGTTCAACAACCGGTAAATACGCCTAATACTTCTCAGCAAAATGCCTTGACTCCGCAAAATATAAATTTTGAAAACTGTACTAAAATATACGGTGTGAATCAAGAAAAACTTTTTTATCTTACACTCAGCGCTATTACAGCCAATAAATTTAAAATAGATGAAATTCAAACCGCTAACGGATACATAATTTTTACCGCTAACAGAAACAAGTATTTGGCGACTGTAGGCAAGGTAGACAACTCAAATTCTATCCTTAAAATCACGCCGTGTAATAATATTTACAATTTCCCGCCAGGTATAATTACCAACACTTTCAAATATATTGACTTAAAAATGATGGCAGGAAATTAATAATGAAAAAGTTTGTTATATTTATATTAATAACATTAACAATAATAACGCTTACTGCTTGTTCCATAAGGCAAGAAAACAGCCAAAAAGTTGTAACTCTTTGGACTCTGCAAATGGGTGATTTTTCTGATTACATGTACAAAGTTATTCGCTCTTATGAAGCAGACCACCCAAATATACAAATAAAGTGGATTGACGTACCATTCTCAGAAGGCGAAAAAAGAACTCTTGCAGCAGTCATGACAGACAATCCGCCGGACTTAATTAACTTAAATCCTGATTTTTCGGCAATACTTGCACAAAAAGGAACCTTGGAAGAAATTGATGAAACTTATACAAAAGAGTTTAATCCGGAAATAATTAAGGCTCTAAAATACAACAATAAACTCTATTCAATCCCATGGTACGCAACAAGCGCAATAACAATTTATAACAAAGATTTGTTTTCAAAATCAGGAATAATTCGCCTTCCAAAAACTTACAAAGAACTCGGTGCAATATCCGAAAAAATTAAAAATAATACAGGAGCTTATGCTTACCTTCCGACAATTACGGAAAACGATACTATGGTTAAAATCCTTAACAAATACGGCGTTTCAGAGGTGGAAGATTTTAACTCTGCAAATTCTGAACAAGTATTTTCAATGTTTAAAAATTTATACCAAAAAGGGCTTATTCCGCCGGAGAGCATAACTTTTACTCACAGGGAGGCGCTTGAGCAGTATATGGCAGGGAAAATAGTTTTCTTTCAAGGAGGAGCGAACTTTTTGAATATGATTAAAGAAAACGCACCGTCGGTATACGAAAGCACTGACGTTATTGAACAGATAAAGGGACCCGTTGGTCAAAACGATTTTTCTGTTATGAATTTTGTCATACCCAAACGCGCCCAAAACAAAAAAGAAGCTCTTGATTTTTGTTTGTATCTTACAAACGCTCAAAATCAGTTAGAGCTTGCAAAAATGACAAACGTAATTTCTACAAACTCTCAAGCCTTGCAGGATGATTTTTATAACGATTACTCCGATTTAACCGCAAAATCCCGTTCAATAAGCGCAAAACAGATTAACAAAATTACCCCTCAGCTCAGGCAAAAACGCAACCAAAAGGAAATTAACACATTGGTTAATTCCACGGTTCAGACAATATTACTAAATAAATCATCCGTCAAAGATGCACTTGATAGCCTAAATAAATCGTTGCACGCAATCAGTATTAATTAAAACTTTTTAGAGTTTATATATTCTTGTTTTGTAAATATTTGTAAAAAAGTTTTGGAATTTAGGCAAATTTACATCTTGATAGGATTTAATAGAAATGTATTGTGTAGTAGTCGAAAGGAAATAGTATATGGTTCAATCTATTGACAGTCTTATTAATAAGCCGATTTATAATGCGGTTAATATTAATATAAGAAAACCGGAAGTTAACTCAAAGAATTGCGATTGCGACAGCTGTGTCGTAAATGATAACGGTGTTTATAATGCAGTAAAAATTAATATTGATAAGCCTGCAATAAATCCGCAAAAGAAAATTTATGATTATCCGAGAATGGAAGCACCCGTTCCGTTTGAACTGGCAAACGTAAATCCGATTCCGCTTCCTCAAGGATTTCCTATCGCAGCAGAATACCATAGCGCAAGCTTTGTAATTCCGGAAGACAAGAACGCTGAGGTTCCTGCACCGAATTACACAACCGTTGAAGCAGAAAAAGGAATTGAAAAACTTGAAGCAGAAGAAGCAAAGGAGAACAAAGCCCCATCTGGGGTTACCTTTCACGGAACCGAGCCAACAATAAAACGTCCGGAAATTATTCCTCCGGAAGATATCAAACCTGACGTTGACATTGCACTTATTACTGCAAATTTAAACAGCAACAATTTTGATACACAAGCACTCCAAATGGAAGAAATCACCAGAACGGCGCTTGATAATCCTGAAAATGCAATGCCCTATATTGTAAGAGATGTTTTCAAAAGCTTGATTGCAATTGCAAACAAAGATTCATCAACTCTTGAACCTCCTACAAAGGAACAAATTGATGCAAGGAAAAAGTTGGTTGCCAATATAATATTTGCAGAAAGCAATAAAGATGCAAAAGCTCTGCCTTATAAGATTACGGAAGAAGAAATTGCGCTTGCAAATACGATTGCACCATTAGAACAGGCTGAAAGAAACAAAGAATATGCTCTATATACAATGGCAGTTCTTTCTAAAGTATTTATGGATGGAGTAGAAAAAGAAACAGGCAGTGTCGTTCCGTTTACGGATATTCCGGGAGTTTCAACCATGGTAGATACCTTGAGATACAATCCGAACCCTTCCGTAAAAGCTGCCGCAGTTGACGCATTAGCTTATATTCAAAAGCCTGAGTATAAAGATGTTCTAACAGAATTATACAGCTTGGCTCAAGCTGATAAAAACCAGATACTTGCAAACACGGCAAGTTCAGCTTTAGAAAAACTAAACAAACAATAAACCTGCAAATAATTACTACACTACACAACAAAAAATCGGGCTGAATTATCAGCCCGATTTTTTTATAATGTTTTATTTTTTTATCTCAAAGTGATGCGGAGGACATGGTGGTTTAACTAAACCTTTGTCACGTTTAAAGTTTTTTCTTCCTTCTTTTTTCATTTTCTTTAATGTACTTTTTTGGTCTTTTGTCAAAATAGCTTCAAAATCTTTCATATTTTGTTTTCTGATTTGACCGGCTTCTTTCTTTAATGCTGCTAAATCTTTGTCGATTTGAGTAAGCTTTTCTTCTTGTGCTTGAGTTGAAATTTTTGAATTTCTTACAGCTTCTGCTTCCTGTTTTTTCTCAAAAATCTGTTTCATGACAGGTTCCATTTTTGCATGCCCTTCTTTTCTCAAATCTCTTGCTTTAAGCTTCTGAACTTCAGTAAGACCAAGTTTTTGTTCAAATGCCGCTTCGTGAGCTTTTCTAAACTGTTCCATTTGTTCTTTTGAAGGCGGTTGTTTTCTTTGTTCAGGAACGTTTTTGGTTTCAGCAGCAGCTGCATATCCTGCCAAAACAGTCATTGCACATAACATAATTGCTAATTTTTTCATAATTTACCTCTCTGTTAATAAATCTTGTAGCATTTCTGCGAGTTCTTTTTTTGCATTGTAAATTCTTGATTTGATTGTTCCTATAGGACAGTTAAGTTTTTTTGCCGCATCTTCATACGTATAACCGTAGATTTCGCATAGCATAATAACTTCTCTGAATTTTGGTTTAAGGCTGTCGACGGCACTTATTATTTTTTTCCGGCGCTCGGTCAGAATTAAACCGTCTTCCGGAGTTGTTTTATTATCTCTTAGTGAGTTGTATATAAGATCATCTGATGTTGTGTCTTGTTCTTGTTTAAAAGATTTTGATTTTAGATAATCTTTTGATGCGTTTTTGGCAACAGTATTAACCCAGCTCTTTTGAGAGCCTCGTTCTTCATACTTTTCCGAATTCTTCCAAAGTTTTATATAAACCTCTTGTTCTACATCTTCATTTTCTTGCTTTGTTATCATTCGGATTATATTTTTTATATTTTGTTTGTTTGTTTTGATTATTTCTTCAAAGTTCATTCATCTACCATTAAAAGTCCGTAAGAATCTACAGGAAATCCAAGTTCTTCGGCTGATAATGTATCACCATACATTAAAGTTTCCGTCAGATCTTCGTTTGTTGCAATAATACTTACAGATAAAAGTGAAATGCCCAAGAAAACCGCAGCACATGCAGCTCTAAAGCCATTCCTTTTTTTCTTGTCTTTTGCCCTGTAATAGAATTTGACTTCGTCAAGAAGCTCTGAGACTTTTTCCATTTTTTCGTGCTCAGCTCTGCATTCTTCGCATTCCGCCACATGCTTCTTTAATGTTTCTTCATCCGAGAAAACAAACAGTCCTTCATATTTTGAGCATTTTTTGTTGTCCATAATTTGACCTCTCTGACATTATAACGAATTATTTTTATTTTTTGTTCATTTTTAATAATTATTAACTTTTCTTTTGTTATATAATTAAATAAAAATAATAGTTTGGAGAAAATAAATGAGCAAATATTTACTTGAAATCGGAGTCGAAGAATTACCTTACAAATTCATACCAATGGCTATAGACCAATTAAAAACAGGGTTTGAGGGATTTTTCAAATCTAACAATATAAGTTTTGAGAATGTTAAAGTCATGGCAACACCAAGACGTCTTGCAGTTATCGTAGACGGACTTTCTTCATCACAGCCTGATATTGAAAAAGTTGTCAAAGGCCCTATTGCAAAAGTCGCATTTGATGAACAAGGAAATCTGACTAAGGCAGGTGAAGGTTTTGCTAACAAAAACGGAGTAAAAAAAGAAGATTTATATGTTGAAGATAATTACGTTTTCGCAAAAATCTCAATCAAGGGTAAAAATACAAAAGATTTACTCCAAGAAAATGTTCCGGTAATTTTCTCAAAACTTCAAGGTCCTCACTTTATGAGATGGGGAACAAATGATGTTAAATTTTCACGCCCTATACGCTGGGTGCTTTCAATTATAGATAACGAAGAAGTTCCGATCACAATTATCGACAAAACGTCTTCAAATAAAACCAACGGGCACAGATTTTCAACTCAAGATATTGTAATAAACAATCCTGATGAATATATTGACAAATTACGCGAAGCAAAAGTTATTGTAGACCAAGATGAAAGACAAGCAAAAATTCTTGAATTAACAAAAATTGAAGCAGACAAGCTTGGTGCAGTTACAAAAATTTCCGATGATTTATTGGAAGAAGTTACTTTCATTGTTGAATATCCGGTTGCTGTAACGTGTGATTTTGATACGGCATATCTTACAATTCCGCAGGAAGTTGCAGTTACCGTTATGGAAACTCACCAAAGATATTTCGCCCTTTATACAAAAGAAGGCAAATTAATTAATAAATTTGTCACAATCACAAACTATATCGGAAACGAATTTGAAAATATAAAAGCCGGGAATCTCCGTGTAATCAAAGCAAGACTTGACGATGCAGTTTTCTTCTTTAACGAAGACACAAAAAAACCGCTGGAAGCTTATGTGGAAAATCTTAAGGGCATGACCTTCCAAAAAGGCATGGGCTCTGTTTTCGACAAAACCGAGAGAATTATAAAGCTCTCTGAAAAAATTGCATCAAAACTGGGTGTTAACAAGCCTTCAATAAAAAGAACCGCAGAGCTTTGTAAAGCGG
>CACZPB010000135.1 GCA_902782905.1 uncultured bacterium | reverse complement strand
TAAACTTGATGTCTGAAGAAGAAGTTATTGACGAAATGATTTTTGATAACATTCCCAAAGACGAGAATAATATTGTATATAAAGCCGTTGAACTTTTATACAATTCAATCGGTCAAACTCCTTCCGAGCTTAAAATAAACATACAATCCCAAATACCTATAACAAGAGGATTAGGAAGTTCCGCAGCTGTAGTCGTAGGAGGACTTATAGCTGCAAATAAGCTTTTAGGAGAGCCTGCTGATACTACGGCACTTCTCTCAATAGCAACAGAAGTCGAAGGACACCCTGACAATGTTGCACCTGCAATTTTAGGGGGTTTTGTTCTTGCTTCTCAAGAAACTGACGGTTCTATTGTCTGCACAAAGCTTAATTGGCCTGAAGAATGGGATATAACAGTTTGTATTCCTGATTTTGAACTTTCGACAAATATCGCACGTTCTGTACTTCCGGAGACAGTTCCGATGCAAGACGCCGTGTTTAATGCAAAACACTTGGCAATGCTAATAGAAGCAGTTAATACAAAAGACCCAAAGCTTATGAAAACTGCACTTCAAGACAGATTGCATCAGCCCTACAGAGAAAAGCTCGTCCCCGGAATGAGTGAAATTATTGAAGCATTCAAACATGAAGATGGTGTTATGGGATGTGTTCTCTCAGGCGCAGGTCCATCAATGTTGGTTATTTCCCACAAATACGATTTGGACAAAATCAAGTCCAAAGTAAAGGAAATTTGGGAAGGACAAAGTATTAAAACAGACATAAGAACTCTTAAAGTTGAGCCAAATGGCGCTGAAATTGTTGACTAAACTAATGGCAAAAAAAATTTTTTCAGGTTTTTAATAAATAAAAAGGGAAAACCATGAAAATTAATTTAGCTTTGCAGAGCAAGTTTTGCAGTGTTAACAAATCAAATATAAAAGCTTCGCGCAATAATAGCTGGGAGCAAACAGCTGCTGGCATTAATACAACTTATCCTGCTCATTATTACACACAAACATTCAGAGGAATCCCTCTGCAAAAAATGTACGAAGAATACAATTGGTATATTCGACATGACGGAGTTCCGGCAGTCAACTCTTTTATTAAAATGGAATATCCGAAAGAATTTATGAATAAATTTTTAACAGAAATTCTTAATGCAAAAGACAGAGGATATGAATTTATTGAAAGCATTGTTAACCAGCCAAGAAATACGGAACAAATAAAAAAAGGATTAGAAAAATGTCTCGGTTCTGACTCTCAACATCTTCTGACATTTATTCCAAACACGCCTTATAATAACGCATACAAAAACTATATTGAAACAAAATATCAAAACGCGCATACACTGTCTGAATTGCTGAAAATAAGACCTGATTGGAAAGGTTCTGCCCTCATTGAAAAGTATATAATGCTATCAGGTAATGATAAATTAAAAATTGGCAAAGTTCCAAAATACATCTATAAAGAACACTTATGCCCAATTATTAAATACTTAAGAAGCAATATGCAAGAAGGGCTAAAGCTGAATAAAGAAATTGATAAACTGGTTCTTGACGGAAGGACGTACGAATTTAGCTTCTTTACTGAAGGAAAATCAAGCAAAAATGTTTTTGGTTTATTTATACCCGCCGCAAGTAAAAAATATGTTATCAAAATGGAATCTCCTTGCAGAAGAAGCTTAGATGAGCCTTTTGCTCTCGGAACTTTAGCAAAGATTGATAAATATTTAACTGCTAACAGAAGTCGAAACTCTGCTCCACTATGCTATTATGACCACGAAAACAATTTTTCTATCTACAAATATATAGAACACACTCCGGTAGACGGGAACGTTCACGATTTAAAAACAATCAGAGAAAAACTACCTGATTTTAAAGCTTTAGGACTTGAATATAACGATACGGTCGGCTTCAAAAACTTTTTCAAACTTGATGCTAACACCAGCGACACACACTACAAACTTGAAGGCTTTGCGGATGCTTTACATAATAACGAGTGGGTATCTGTCGACAATGACCATGTAACTTTCAACAGCAGATTACAATCAAGCGTGAGCAAATACCACGCTTCGCTTCCCAATGCAATGGGTATGTTCTTTTAAATAAAATAAAAAGGCGGTTCGGAAAATTCCGAACCGCCTTTTTCTTTAAATACCTATACTGTTTCAACAGGTTCTTTTTCTTCTGTTTGACCGCCTTCTTTTTTACGGAAAACGAGTTTTTCCTTTCCTTCACCTTCTGACGTATCAAGTTCAAGAAGAATTACATCGCCTGGTTCATAAGCATTACCCAAGATTTCTTCTGCAAGCTGATCCTCAATCTTTCTTTGGATAAGTCTGCGAAGAGGTCTTGCGCCGTATGCCTCGTTGTAACCATCTTTTGCAAGGTAATCTTTGACTTCATCCGTAACTTCAATAGAAAGTTCACGCTCGGATAATCTCTTGAACAAGTCTTTCATCATAAGATCAACGATTTGTCTGATTTCTTCCTTGCTCAAGTGTGAGAATACGATAATATCATCAATACGGTTCAAGAACTCAGGTCTGAATGCTTTTTTAAGTTCTTCATTGACAGTATCTTTGAGTTTTTCGTATTTATCCTTCTTAGCATCTTCTAATGATGCGGAGAAGCCCAACTTGCTCTGAGTCGTAATCATACTTGCACCAACGTTTGATGTCATAATTATGATTGTATTTTTAAAGTTGATATGTTTACCCTTGGCATCTGTCAAACGTCCGTCATCAAGTATTTGTAACAGGATATTGAATACGTCAGGGTGAGCTTTTTCGATTTCATCAAAAAGAATTACAGAATAAGGTTTCTTTCTGACAAGTTCAGACATATGACCACCGTCATCATACCCTACGTACCCCGGAGGTGAACCGATAAGTTTTGCGGTAGAATGTTTTTCCATAAATTCAGACATATCTACACGAATCATATTGTCTTCGCTTCCGAATACTGCTTCTGCCAAAGCCTTCGCAAGTTCTGTTTTACCAACACCTGTAGGACCGCAGAAAATAAAGCTTCCGATTGGTCTGTTCGGTGATTTCAAACCTACACGAGCACGTCTGATAGCTTTAGATATGGCAACAACGGCATCCGATTGACCTATTACTCTTTTATGAAGTGTGTCTTCCAGTCTCATTAATCTTTCTGACTCACCCTCTGTAAGTTTTGTAACAGGGACGCCGGTCATTGTTGCGATTACCTGCGCTACATCATCTTCTGTAACAGTAGGTTTATTAGCATCATTCTTTCGTCTCCATTCTTCGGAAACTTCACGAATTCTGTCTTTCATATTAGCTTCGTCATCTCTTAGAGCAGAAGCGCGTTCAAATTCTTGATTTCGTATCGCATCTTCTTTTTCTCTTATTATATCTTTAAGTTCCTTATCAAGCTCCCTTGCCTCAGGGCAAAGTGTAGAGACTTTCAAACGAACTTTTGATGAAGCTTCATCAATAACATCAATAGCTTTATCCGGCAAAAATCTGTCATTTATGTATTTGCTTGAAAGTTTTGCTGCCGCTACTATTGCATCATCTGATATATTCAGATTGT
>CACZPB010000134.1 GCA_902782905.1 uncultured bacterium | reverse complement strand
GGCTCTTAGGTTATCTTTTCCGCTTTTGCCGTTAATAATTTGTCCCAATTCATACGAAATAACTGCTGCAACTTCGTTATCATTTCCTGCATAAGTTAGATCGGATTTAGATACTTGTACAATATTTGTAGAAGAAGTAGTTGAGTTGTCTACTACACTATCTACAAGGCTGAATTGAAGCTTTGCCGGTAAGTTATTTTTTTCTACAATAATTTTTGCTACAGGAGCCACTCTGTCTGTAGCGGTCCATTTTGTTGCAGCAGAAGCATTAAGAACAAACATGGACATTACAAAAATTGAAAGTACTATCTTCTTCATATTTCCTCCTAAATAAAAATAGCTAGGGAGAGTTTTTCTATTTATTTACCCCCTCGACCTCACGGACTGTGCCGAAGAAAAAGAGTCCGGTGGACTGTTTTTCTGAGAGGGAGCCGTGCGCTACAAGAGAGCAAGTGCGGCGAGCACGTAGCTCGATTGTATATCCCTATTGTTTTTATATAAAAATAGCTAGGGAGAGATTCGAACTCTCGACCTCACGGGTATGAGCCGTGCGCTCTCACCAACTGAGCTACCTAGCCATCTGATAATCTTATTTTCACACAAACAAATTTAAATATCAAGTATAAAAGAGCCCTTACATTTACGTAAGGGCTCCTTAGTCATTAATTATTGATTGTTTCTGTTAGGCGGAACCTGTCTTGTCTGCATCGGTGCTGCTGCATTTGGTTTCTTTAAACGATCATGTCTTTGTTCTACAGATGGTCTGTGCCCTTTTGTTTTTACACGAACGTACGGTTGATGAAAGGCCGTAAATAAACATAGTGCTGCATAAAAACCAACAAATGTTCCCAGTGCTACTACAAGAAACTTCTTAAGATAATTACAGCAAGAGCAGCTGCATTTTTCTTCTGATTGTGTTTCAAGATTTTTTACTTCATCTGACATAATTTCCTCCTTTTTATTCATTTCTTTTATGAAATGGTGATAATAATTATTTATTTTAAACCAATGGTGCAAATACTTTGTAGAATAAATATATTGCTACTAAAATCAAGAGCCATCCGCTTAATTTTACCATATTTTCTGTAATAAAAGAAATTTTCTTTACATTTTTTATCATTGAAGTAAATATTCCTGCAAAAACTAATATTAGCCCTTGTCCCAGAGAGAAAAGGAACAACATAGTGACAGCAAGGAGAAGGTTTTTTCCCATAGCCGCAAATACCATGATTCCGGCAAGAATAGGTGTAGAGCATGGTGTCCCTGCAAGAGCAAATGCAATACCTAATAGAAGCGGATATAAGAATAGCGAATTATTATTTGATTGAGGCATGGACTTTATAATAACGGGGATTTCAAAATCCAATATATCAGCAATCTTCAAACCTATAACTAAGAGAAGAGAAGCCATAATAACTGTAAAATATCCGCCAAGAGCTGATGCGAAAATATTACCGGTTATAGCACAAATAATACCTATTAGCGTAAAAACAACAGATGTACCTAAAATGAAAAATAATAGTTGTATGGCGGTTCTTACAGGCGTTTCTTTCGAGCATCCGCCAACATATCCGATGATAAGTGGAAGCATGGATAATGAGCAGGGCGATACAGATGCTATAATTCCGCCGAAAAATGCCGCCGAAATCATAAGAAAAACTGATAATAGACTCAAATCAGCCGTTGAGAATACATTTGCAAAATTACTCATTTGTCAACTCTCTCAAATAATTATCCAATATTTTGGGTTGCATTGATCCTTCAATTCTTCTTAAAATTGTACCGTCTTGGTTTTTAAAAACGGTTGTAGGAACGAGCGTGACGTTATATTCTTTTATTAATTCTTGTGTTTTTTTATCTTTTTGTGTCACGTCAATTTTTGTTAATGTTATGTCCTTGTTGTACTTTGGAAAACATTCTTCAAATATTTTTTCTAATTCTTGGCATTCATAGCACATGGGGGATGAAAATTTTATAATCTCATCTCCTCCTGCCGCAACTGTAGGCAGTGATGCGAGTTTATTTCTTGTAACTCCCCAATAAGCGCAAATCGGCACAAGAAAAATTAATAGTACAATAATCCAGTTTTTATTCATAGATTTCCTCCTTAATGGATATTTGGAGCATATACTAATACTCCTCTACTTTAACATAGAATAAAATAATTAATAAAATAATTAAATAAGTGAGTCGGATAATCTTATTTTAAAGGTTTTTTATATATTGTTCCAAAAGGGAGATGAATTCTTCTTTTGTAATTTTTGGTAATAAGTTATTTACAGTTGTTATTCCTTTTACTTTTTCGTTAAATAATTCTTCCAAAAAATCTTTGTCGTATCCGAATAATATTGAGCCGTGCTGTAATACATAACCATTTTTCCTGAATTGGGCAGAGCCTATTATTTTCTCTCCTTTATAGCATACGTCTGCACCGGTTGACAGTAGCATGCAATAATCAAAGTGAGTTGATACTTTTTTGTTTTCCCCAAAATCCAGTTCAATACCAAGTGTTTTGAAAAAATCTATAAGAATACCTGATATGTATTTGTATGATTTTGTTACGCTTTCACCATTAGGAATAAATGATATAGGAGATACAAAACTGTAAGTAATTTCATTGTCGTGCAAGAGTGCTCTGCCTCCTGTCAAGCGTCTTACAACATCAATATTTTTATGTAAAAAATCTCCGTTCTGATTTCTGCCTAAAGAAACACACCTTGGAGACCAGCCATAAAGCCTAAATATCGGTTCATTGGAGTTTTTTTGAATTGCATTTTCAAGCAATTCTGAATCAATCCGCATATTCTCCAAACCGTTATGTACTGCATAATTAAGTAATTTCATATAAAACCTATACTTCTCTTGCCTTCTTTAGTAGTGCATCGTCGTTTGTGTGTTCTGCAAGCGGTTTCGGTATAAATAAATCCATGTATCTTCGGATTGCGTACTGGTCAGTCATGCCTGAAATATAGTCTGTTACAATTTGCGGAATATCTTCTTTCGGATAATACGGTTTTAGTGTCTCCATATAATATTCAAAAAGTGATTTTATAATATTTTTTGCTTTTTTTTCTTCAGCCTTCGCTATTGGATCCAAATAAACGTTATCAAACATCCATGTCCTGAGTTTTGTTACATAATACCATCCTTCTTCAGACATAGAAACGGCAGGTTTATCCATTGAGCTCATTATAACATCATTAATCATCTTGCCGAGTCTGTTTGATTGATTGTTTGAAAAATATTCCATGCAATCTTTTGGTAAATCATTTTCAGAGATAATCCCTGCCCTTATAGAATCTTCAATGTCATGGTTTATGTATGCTATTTTATCTGCATATTGAACTATTTGTGCTTCCGGAGTTTTAGGTTTATACCCCCATGTGTGTGTTAATATGCCATCTATTGTCTCTTGACACAAGTTCATATCTTCCAGTATTTCTACGACTCGAACACTTTGAAGATTGTGATGAAAACCGTTTGGAAGCAGTTCGTCAAGTGTCCCTTCTCCGCAGTGCCCAAAAGCCGTATGTCCCAAATCGTGCCCGAGTGAAATTGCCTCTACTAAGTCTTCATTTAATCTTAGTGCTCTAGCCATTGTTCTCCCGATTTGTGAAACCTCCAGTGTGTGAGTCAAGCGAGTTCTGAAGTGGTCATTATATGGTGATAAGAAAACTTGTGTTT
>CACZPB010000133.1 GCA_902782905.1 uncultured bacterium | reverse complement strand
TGCGTTGAAGCAGATATGACAGTTGCTTTGAAGTAAGTCTTATCTTATTAAAATTTTTAGAGGCGTATTCTGTTTTTGTAAAACTGAATATTAAGAATTAAAATAACTTACCCTCTCTATTAGAGAGGGTAAGTTTGGTTTATAGCCTATTAGTCAGTTACTAAATTAATCTATATAGGTATCATCCAATAGTCTTATTCTAAATGCGCTTCCTGCATTTATGGAAACATGACCGCCTCTTTGGAAGAAGGCTGTAACGGGAGATATGAGAGTATTTGCTCCTAAGCATATTGTTCCGTACAAAAGAGGGAACGGAGAGAGTATAAACGTCGAGCCGTCTCCTCCTAGATTAACAGTCAAAGCAAACATTCTGTGGAAGAGAGCCCTTCCCCAGTTGCCTTTTTTCCAAACGGTTTTTAGATATGTTCTATTACCTTTTATGTTATTTAAAAATATCATTTTCCCGTTAGCTCTTGTAACATACGCATTCAAAGGAATGTTCTGCCCTTTATATGTCATATAATGAATTCTTATGACAACCAATCCTCCGTTACAAGTTATTTGGGGTTGGTGTCGTTCAATAATCTCACCTGAAAAAACAGTACCGGCAGGAATTGTATATTTTCTCCTGTTAATCATGGAATTGGTTCTGAACTTGACCGTGGTACCCACTGATTGCCAATCCGAAATTTTTGACATGCTGACAACATTAAATGTAGTTCCTTTAAAAATTTTTACGTTCCCGCCTTTAGTTAGAGCCGGTGTATAATAAATTTTTTCTGAAGAGACTTTTTTCGGCGTATTAACAGTTGTAGTATTTCTCAATTTATCAGGAAGCGGCGGCAATGACTCATTATCAAAATTTGTTTCTTTAATAAGTTTTGTCGAATTATAATTTTTCCTTATATCATCATCAACAGTCATATCTAAATCGAAGGCATGACATATTTGGCATGTAAAAATCAATAAAAATAATAAAATTTTACAGTTTCTGCACAGCATATATTACAATCCTCTTAACAATTCCACTCCAATTGTAACAAAATTTTAACGAACTAGCAAAAAAAAATTTCCTTTGGTTTAAGATAATTGTGTAGACATTTTAAATTAGATTGGAAACTATGATGAACATTCATACAACGCAAAATCTAAATTCTTTAGTACAGTATCGTCAATCAACCAACCATGTATCTTCTAGGGATTTTAGATCAAAGATTTATTCAGAGCAAATGTCGCATTTGGCGGAAACAGAGCAGGGCGATGTGTCGTTTAAAGGCAAGGGTAATGCCATTAAAGATGCGAAGAAAGTTATTAAACAAATAAATAAAAAGGTTGGAGCAATTGCGAAGGATGCCCAACCCGAGGTTAAAGGAGGGGACAAATTATTAAATAGTCCTCTTTTTAATAAGATTTTGGACATAGCAGAATATGAAACTGTTATTCAAGCAGCTATGGCGGCAATCATTTGTATCGGCTTAAGACCTGCAACAATTCTTGCACTGCCGAGCGGAAAAAGTAAACAAGATAACACATACGCAGCATCACATTCTATAGCATCAGGTATAGTGGGCTTAGTATCAACAATAATTTTGACTACACCTTTCAAAGCAGGTGCAAATCACGTTATGAAGGTTATGCTCAAAAATGTTAAAGAAGATGCTCTAAAACGTTTATACCCTCAATTGAATATTGATTCAATTAAAGATGCAGCAGGGAATCGTAAAGATGTTAAAGAATGGATAGATAAAACAGGACATAAATTCTCTACAGAAATAAAAGACGTGTCCAAGTTACCTAAATTCAGACAACTTGCAGATGTTTCAGAAGTTACATTCGATAAGATTCTTAAAACCGATGTTGATTGGGCAGCACAAAAAGGTAAATCATTCAATGATGTAACCTTAAGAAACGGTAAAAATTTGTACGACGCAATTGATATGAAAAATCTAGGTATCGTTGTCAATGAAGAAGGTATAAATGAAGCTCAAATCCTTCTCAGAGATTTGGATAAGGAATATTTAACAAATCTGGTAAAAGATTCAAAAGGTAATAACTGGGGTAAATTGAATGTAAAATCAGTTTATGATGAATCAGGCAAGGTAAAAGATTTTAGAGAATGGAAAGATATAGACGGTAACCAATGGAAGTTGGACTTAGATACAGCTTATGTTTCTTCACCTCTTGAAACTGCTGACTACAGACCTCGTATTACCGGTAAAAAGAGATTTGACGCAAAAGAAGGTGTATATAAATTCACTACATATCAAAAAAATGGTGTGGATGGAAAACTCGGAACAGAAATTACTTCTCCAATGGTAGAAGCAGAAGCAAGAAATGAAGGTCACACAAAATTGCTGACTTGGCTTCCTGACCTTGCGTTCAGAATTCCGATTGCTGCAACAACGATTGCACTCATTCCTTGGATTTTAAAATCAATATTCCATATAGAAAAAAGTAAAAAGAATAAGAATCCTGAAAAAATTGCTGAGCAACAAGCACCTAAGGCAGAAGAACAAGTTAAGCCTGAGGCTAAAGCAAATGAAGTTAACTTCAAAGGTAAAGGCGGCGGCAAAAATACATCTTGGTTCGTAAGAAAATTCGGTGAATGGTATGGAAAACCGTTATTGGAAAGTGAAGGAATTGCGAAGTTATCTGATAAATTAGCAAAACTTCCGGGCAATATCACTCAACACATGGCTACATTAGGTTCATTGATTACAAGTAGTGTTTATGTAGAAAGAACTTTAACAAACAAAGACTTGGATGTGGAAAGAAGAAGAACTCTTGCTAT
>CACZPB010000132.1 GCA_902782905.1 uncultured bacterium | reverse complement strand
CAAGCGCATTATTTTTTTTATGAGTTCTAAACTTGGGAGTCGAACCCTTGTTTGCTCTCGCAAACGGGTTCTTACCTCTCAAGAAAACGTGACATTTAGTCACCTTTTCTTTCGGCAGAGTCACCAAGCGCATTATTTTTTTGCGAATTTCAAGAATGGGAGTCGTACCCTTGTTTGCTCTCGCAAACGGGTTCTTACCTCTCAGAAAAACGTGACATTTAGTCACCTTTTTCTTCGGCAGAGTCACCAAGCGCATTATTTTTTTGTGTATGATATTATAAATATTGTATTGTATTCGACGTGAGAGGGTAGTATGAAATTAGAAAATACAACAAGTGCAAATTCATTCAGATATGGCTGGCTTATTGGCAGAGTTTTCCCGTTTATTAGACCATTCTTGGGGAGGGCTCTTTTAGGACTTTTAGTTGCTATACCTGTTGGTATGCTTGACGGTGTTGTTGCGTTTGCACTCAAGCCATATATGGACTACGTTGTAGGGCAAAAAGATTTGGTTTTCACACTATGCCATCATACCTTCTCAATAAGCTGGTCTGCAATGGCGATGGCAATTCCTTTCGCGGTTGTATTCTTTGCCTTATTCCAAGGTGTTTTGAGATACCTCAATGAATACCTTACGGATTGGACAAGCCAAAAAATCACCAACACTATAAAAATCGCGCTTTTTAATAAACTTGTCTATATGGACACATCTTTTTATGACGAAAACACTTCCGGAGTAATTCTTACAAGGTATTTAAGCGACACAGATACAGCCTCTACAGGAATCGTCAACAACATAAAATCGCTGGTAACAAGCTTTTTTGGAGCAATAAGTTTGATTGCCGTTATGCTCTACAGTTCTTGGAGACTTGCGGTAATCGGTGTTGTAGTATTATGTATTGCATTCGTTCCTGTTGCAATAATAAGAAAAAGAATAAAAGCGACCTCAAATAAAAATATGGTTATCGGCGGAAACATTATGACAAACTTTAATGAAACATATTCCGGAAACCGTGTCATGAGAGCATATTGCCTTGAAGAAAGACAAAAATTCAAATTTCAAGATCAAATCTGGAAATCTTTTGCCAACAATATGTCTCTGGTCAAACGTTCAGGCTGGATGTCACCTCTTATGTATTTAATTGCATCAATAGGTATTGCACTGGTTCTCTGGTACGGTACACACTTGATTACAAGCGGATATATGACTGCCGGCAGTTTGGCATCTTTTGTAACTTCACTTTTACTTTTATATAAACCTATAAAAACACTGGGAAACACCCTAACCGGACTTCAAACAATTTTTGTTGCAATGGGCAGGGTATTTGAATTGTTTGATATTGAGCCTGAAATTTGCAATAGCAAAAACGCTGTTGAACTACAAGATTTAACCGACTCTATCGAATTCAAAAATGTTAACTTTGAATACGTAAAAGACACTCCTGTTCTTAAAAACATTAGCCTTTCTGTTAAAAAAGGTGAAACACTTGCCATCGTCGGCAACTCAGGAGGCGGAAAATCTACTGTTGTCAACCTGATACCAAGATTTTATGATGTTAATTCAGGCTCAATAACACTTGATGGTAGAGATATAAGAGAATATACGATGAAAAGCCTCAGGGAAAATATTTCTATGGTTTTCCAAGACAATTTCTTATTCTCAGGCACAATACGTGAAAACATTATGATGGGAAATGCTAATGCAACGGAAGCTGAGCTAAATCAAGCAATTGAATCTGCGCATCTGGAAGAAATGATTGCAGATCTTCCGGACGGTCTTGATACTGAGCTGGGAGAAAGAGGAACAACACTGTCAGGCGGTCAAAGACAGCGAGTTGCAATCGCAAGAGCTATGATTAAGAATTCACCAATCGTAATTTTAGATGAAGCGACATCCGCTCTTGATAATAAGTCTGAAGCTATCGTCCAGAAAGCTTTAGATAATTTGATACAGAACAAAACAGTTTTTGTAATCGCTCACAGACTTTCTACAATCAAAAACGCAGACAGAATTGCTGTCATCAATGAAGGAGAACTTGTAGAACTCGGGACACACGATGAATTAATGAATATTGAAGGCGGACAATACAGAGCACTTTATGATATGCAGTTCAAAAAACAGGAAGTCGAAATATAAGGAGAAAAAATGAATATTTTTGAAGAACTTCAAGAAAGAGGGCTTATTGCTCAAGTTACAGATAATAACGAAATAAAAGATTTAATAAATAACGGTGGTGCAAGATTTTATATAGGGTTTGACCCTACTGCCGATTCACTCCACGTAGGACATTTTATGGCTCTATGCCTTATGAAAAGACTCCAAATGGCAGGGAATAAACCGGTTGTTCTGATTGGAGGCGGCACAGGCTACATCGGAGACCCGTCGGGAAGAAGCGATATGCGCTCTATGATGACACCTGAGACAATTCAGCACAACTGCGATTGCTTCCGTAAACAAATGGAAAGATTTATTGAATTTGGTGAAGACAAAGCAATAATGGTGAATAACGCTGATTGGCTTTTGGGGCTTAATTATATTGAGCTTTTAAGAGAAGTTGGTGCATGTTTTTCGGTTAACAATATGCTAAGAGCAGAATGCTACAAGCAAAGAATGGAAAAAGGTTTAAGTTTCTTAGAATTCAATTACATGATTATGCAAGCTTATGATTTTTATCACCTTCACCAAAACTATGGATGTAATATGCAATTTGGCGGAGATGACCAATGGAGCAATATGCTTGCGGGCACAGAACTTATTCGCAAAAAAACCGGTGAAGATGCTTATGCAATGACAATTACACTTCTTATGAACTCTGAGGGCAAAAAGATGGGTAAAACAGCAAAAGGCGCTGTTTGGTTAGATCCTGATAAGACTTCACCATTTGAGTTTTATCAATATTGGAGAAATGTTGATGACTCAGATGTTATGAAATGTTTGAAAATGCTTACATTCCTTCCTATGGACGAAATTAAGGCAATGGAAGATTGGGAAGATAGCAAAATTAACGAAAAGAAAGAAATTTTAGCTTACGAGCTTACAAACCTTGTTCACGGGAAAGACGAGGCTGACAAGGCTCAAGCTGCTGCCAGAGCCATTTTCTCAGGCGGAGACAGCGCAAACATGCCAGAGGCTGTTATAGGGCAAGACGAACTTTTTGAAGATAAGATAAGCATTGTTAATCTTGTTGTTTCTTGTGGTTTTGCATCAAGCAAAGGAGAGGCTAAAAGACTAATTCAGCAAGGCGGTGTTAGTGTGAATGACGAACCGATTTCAGCCCTTGATAAAACTTATACAAAAGATGAACTCAAAGAAGGACTCAAGGTTAGAAAAGGCAAAAAGCACTATAAAAAAGCTGTTTTAGCGGAATAATATTTTCTCAGAATGATTATTCCCTCTCCTAAGTTCATCTTCAAGTAAGAATTCTTGATTTTTTAAAAAAAATACTTAAATAAATCTTATGAAAAGATTTGTTTTAGTTTTATTAGTATGCTTTATTACCCTCTCTGCTAACGCAAAGATTATCACAGGAGAAGTAGAATACAACGCTGAACAAGCAAGAGGAGAAGTCTTTGAAAATCCGCTTGAACCCGTTAGTTTTAATTTTATAAGCAATCATTTTATAGACTCACATGCAGAAGAAAACATGAACTGCCTTTCAAGCGGCATCACCGAGCTTGAAGACAGAAAACTTGCCAAGTTTTCTGACGGAAGCTACGGCGTAACTTACAGAAACGATCCGCTTTATTCTTGGTTTTACTACCAAGGAAAGCTAATAAATTTCACCCAAAAAGATTCTACATCTTACCCCTGCAAAATTACAAAATACAAACCTGATGGCACAGTCGCAAATGCGGGTTACAAAGTTTCTGAGAGCGAGAGTTTTATTTTTTCTCCGAACGGAAAACTCCTTGCGCATTGGAGCGGAAACTTATGTTATGACTCTAACAACAACATTATTATGACAAGAAAAACTGTAACCAAATAGAATATAGCATTTTAGATTATACTAAAATAGAGTTATATGGTATTATTTATATTATGGAAGAAAAAATATCATATAAAAATTACGAGCACTGGGAAGATTATTTTATTAAAAATTACAAAAGATCCTATGATAGAATTTCACAACTAAAACATAACAAAAATATAGAAATAGATTTTATTTTAGAAGAATTTATTAATTTTTATAAATCTACAATGAAACTGGTTCGATTATACTTGTCCAATAACGGCATTTTTGTTAACGACAATTATGCTGTTATAAGTGCTATGCTTGGTATATGTTCGACACACAGCGATATTTTTATTCAAATTGATAACATGATTCTTCAGAAATCAAAAAATAAAGATATAATAGACTTTTGTTTAATTAACAATTTCTTTGTCTTTGAAGAAATAAACAATTATTTTCAAACTAAGGTGACAAAACATGAACGGTAAAATTGTTCCAAATTCATACTTACGAATAGGACTTATAAAACGATTATACAGCAAATATACTCGTTATGAAAATTCTCATCAACAAAATTTAGAGGATGTAACTGTAGTTCAACACAGATTTCAAAAATTTCAAGAACTTTGGTCGTTCATTTGGCGTGCATACAGATATATTCTAAGAGAACGTAATATATGGAAAACAATGCCAAAAGATGTTGTCATTGAATCTATGAACCAAAGTATTACAAATTTTGGAAAAGATATGCTGAGTTATATTGAAGCATTAAATGTATATCACCAAGAAAAAAATGCTGATACTTTATATCGATTGAAAATACAAATTTTGAATGATTTTCGCACTACGTTAGAAAACAGCACAAGCGAGCTGCTGAATTTTTAT
>CACZPB010000131.1 GCA_902782905.1 uncultured bacterium | reverse complement strand
TTGCACGCAGAGGGTCAGGAGTTCGAATCTCCTAACCTCCACCATTTAAGAGGCTTTAAAAGCCTCTTTTTTGCTAAAAGGAGAGGATTAAATAGTATGAAAAAAACAATAAAATTAGCATTTGTATTCTTTATAATGATTTTGTGCACAACAATTTCAGCATATTCTGCCCAAAAGGATGTATTATTAAAAACAACTCAAACATGGGATAATGCAGCATATAAAAAATTAAAAATAAAGAAACCGGAAGTTACAGTATTAAAGATTATTATAAATGTAAACGAAGAATTACCTATGCATAAACATGATTTAGTAAATATTGCTTATGTAAAAAAAGGTACTCTGACTGTTGTTACAGACAACAATAAAGAAATAACACTCCATGAAGGAGAAGTTTTGCCTGAATTAATCGGGAAATATCATTATGGTAAAAATACCGGAAATGAGCCGGTTGAGTTAATTGTTTTTTATATCGGAGAAAAAGGGACCCCATTATCTGTTAATAAATAATTTTCACCGGCAAAAACCATTCCTTGCATATAATAACTCAGGAGAATTTATGCACAAAACAGCAAAATTATTAACTATAATCATGCCTGTTACTATATTAATCTGTTTGTTAGCAGGTTGTGCAAATATTAAAGGCAATAATTTTCTTAAACAAAAATATACACATGTATATTTTCAAAAAGGAGTATATGAAACTTTTTCTGCTGATGAACAAAATAAAAAAACAAATTATTTTTATATATTCAATGACGAAAACTCCGGTCATACTGAAGATAGCGAGCAAGGTATAGGTTTGCCGTTTTCTTGTGTACAAATGAGTAACTCTGTAAAGTTTAAATTTGGCGGAGCGTATGAACCAGACGAGGTATTTAATATAAAATCCGTACAAAAAGAATTTGTTGAAGGTTCTTTTGATGATGGCATATTAATTCGATTTGCCCCTATTCCGAATGCTAATCCTGATACGTTTGACGCTCTTGAATATATCAAAAAAGAAAATTGACGTTTTCATGGTATAAAAACGTTACTGATGTAATTTCTTCACCATCTGACAGTACATTTGAACATTGGTTTTTACGCCATCATCAATACATTCTTGCATAAGTTTTTGGACATATTTCTTTTTGTACTGAGAATCATGATAGAAAAAGTAAAATCCTTCATTTGATAGTTTTTTAACATCATCTCCTGCCGGTTCTCCAAAATCACCTGAAAATTTATCGGCACTTTTGATTGTTTCAAACTCAATATTCTTAGCTTTTTTATCAATCTTTTGCACTTTAGATTTATCAAATTCAAACTTTTTGTCTGATATAAAGAGTTTTATATTGTCATTTCCGTCATTCAAGTATAAATAATCTTTTGATATTGAAAACGGCACTTTGCTCTCTAAAAGTCCTAAAGGATAAACAAAACCGTTTTTAGCAACATAGTAGAATAAACCATTTAAAGCACCTTTGTTGTCGGTAATTTTATCTGTTATTATCAAAATTCTCTCTTTTGATTTATTTATTTTTACTGTCGTATAGAAATAATTTTTTGGAAATTCATTTAAAACAACTGAGTAATCAAAATAATTTTTTCCGGCATTGTATCTGTCTTTGAGTTTTGTTTTAACCTCTTTTTTAGCCTCTTTTTTAACAGGATTTAAAGCTTTTGAAATCGGAGTAAAATCAAATCTTTCATACTTTTCAAAAACTTTTTTTCTTTCATTAAAAGTTTTCTCTGTCACGTTTTCCCATTTGTTATCAGAATACGATATAAAATAAGGGTTTTCAGGATTTTCATATTCGTCGAATTTAAAGTTTACTTGCGGAAACAATTCCGTCGAATTTTCCACTAAAATATAAACCCCTACTCCGCTTTCTTTTGCACCTGCTGAGTACTCGTTACAAACAAAACTTCCGTTGCAGATATAATATCGATCCCGACTTCCGCCGCTTGCTACATGCTGAGGCTTTCTGTTAACCATAGTGTAAATATCATAAACGACTCCTTTCCAGTTTCCTTCTGCAATTTCACCAATAAGAAGTTCGTCTATTCCATCAGCGTTCATATCATAATAGGTATATCCGATTTTATCTTTTGAATCGATTATATTGTACATATAACTCATATTTTCAGCTTCGAGCTTTTCTGAATCCCAATTTTGTTTGATAGATTTTATATGTTTTTCTAAAACAGATTTATATAAGTCTTCACCCTTCATACCTTGGTTTTTAAAATATGTTGAGCCGTTTACCCCTATAATATTTGCATTATCTCCAATTTCATACAGCATTTTAAAAGATTTTGGCGGTTTTGGAGATTGTATATAGTCGTATTGAACATCTGTCGGGTGTTTTACGACTACATCGTATAAATGTCCCATTTTGTCTGCTAATTCGCCAATCTTTTTGCTCCCCGGAAGAACCGCATGGTCAGCAGGATTTTTGTATGCTTTTATTCCGAAAGCAAATCCTCCGTAACCTGCTTTTTTAGATGCTTTATGATAAAAAGAAATTTTGTCTTTTTCTGTTTTTACTTCGTACACACCATCCAATTCCTCAGGCATAGATATAGAAAACAGTTTGTTTTTGAATATCTTATCTTTAGCCAAAACTCCCTGCGGCAGAGCAATATTGAATAAAAGAGCAAAAAGTACACAAATAATAAATTTATCTCTCATAATTTTCTCCTTATTTATATACTAATACAAATATTTGTATTTGTTGTTATATAATAAATGTTATAAAACATAAGGAGTTTAAATGAAAAAGAGTTTTTATCTATCTGTTTTTACTATATTAATATTTCTACTTACTTTAACCGTATCAAAACAAGCACAGGCAATTCCTAACCCGTGGATAGATTGCGGAGATGACATATATTGCGGAGCTAAAAAGGCCGGTTTTAATTTGCCGATAAGAGTTGCTAATTATAGCGTTAGAGCAATGGACGGGATGCTTGAGATAAAATTTCCTCTTGATAGAAAGCGCAGTGTAACGCTAAGAAAGACTCAAAAATATGACGACAAGATGCCGAATATAAGCGGAGTTTATATAAATTACCCTATTAATAAAGCAATTAATATTGACGGAATTGTCTACAATGTTCGAGGAGACAAAAATAAGTTTTATGTAGTCAATTTTGTCGCTGAGACGGGTTACTACAGCTTTTATTCGGAACAGGGACTCAAAAAGTCTGATATACAGTATATCTACAAGCTTCTTTCAGAAGCCGAAGCACCAAGACGGCAATATGACGAAAAGGAAAATCTGACTATTGAAGAATTGCAGGAACTGATGAGAGTAGACGGCATAGTAGAGCCAGTTTTTACGCAAGATTGTTTCCCTCGCACTTTACAAAAAAAGGGCGTTACAAAAGATTGTTTTGAACGTGCTAATCTGGGTCAGGACTCAATTTGTTCAGCTTCAGAAATCAGAATGATAAGAGAATACTATAAAAAAGGTCAAGATAAAGATCCTTTAAACGGCAGTGATGAATTCTGCGCTGTGGATTAATCCTTAGTCAAAACTTGCTGAATAAGATTAAATAAAATGGGGAATAAAATTTTCAATAGATTATTCCCATAATATTCTGTTGCATTATTGCACAGAATATTTTATCAAAATCAGAAAGGAGTTTTGATTATGACATTTAACCCGTTAGAAGAAAAAGGCATGCCTTTAGATAAACAATTGAGAAATTGGCATCAAATAGTTGCAAAGCCTTATAAAAAACAGCACGTGGATTGCTATACAAGAACCCGCCAAATCTTGATGAACGGTATTGAAGTCGAAGGTTGGGGTTTCAAGCACCAATTCAACAGATTTATGACAGATATTGACCAAGAAGACAGAGCTAATATATCAAGGCTCGGTAGAATAGAAAACCAACAACAAATGACTTGTAACTGGCTCTGCCCTGCCGATCAATCCGTTTTGGAAACGACTTTAGGCTATGAGCAAGTTGCCGTTGATTTGACAGCATGGCTTGCACAAAACGAACCGGATAAATATGTTAAAGAAACTTTCAATTTCGGGCTTTTAGAAGATTTTGACCACCTGTACAGATATGCTCAATTTGCGTATATGACAGAAGGGGTTGAACCAAATGACATAGTAAAAGACCAAACCGATGTAATCGTCGGACGTCCGACACAACACCATCACAACTGTAACGGCTTGAGACTCAGAAAACATTATGACAAGAATACAGCCTCTCCGCAAACAAAAGTTAACATCTTAACCGTTCTTTCAGGCGAACAACAAACTCACAATTTCTACGCAGAACACGGCTTTATGTATGGCGATCACGTACTTAGAGAAACTTATGCTGAAATTAAAGACGTTGAAGAAGAACACGTAACAATGTATGAGTCACTTATTGACCCATCAGAAACTATGCTTGAAAAAGCACTGCTTCACGAGTTTACAGAAGTTTGTAACTATTATACATGTTTAGAAGATGAAGTTGATGAAGAAATCAAAAAATATTGGGAAATTTTCTTAGATATGGAACTCGGACACCTTCAAATCGTTGCCGACCTGTTTAAAAAATACGAAAAACGTGACCCTGAAGAAGTTATTGGCTCAGAAATAATTATTCCTTGCAGATTCAAAAGCCAAAAAGCATACGTTCAAAAAGTTTTGGAAAAAGAAGTTCAAAAGCGTCTTGCACCAAACGGAGAATACTATAATTCATTTGACGAAATTCCAAAAGACTGGGCAAGTTATCCTGTACAAGAAAGAGTTGCAGAAATCTCCGCTCCGTCAGAAAACTGCATAAACCTTGTAGAATACTATCACGACAGAGATGTGGTTGAAGCAAGCGAAAACCTTAAAAATAAAGAAGTAGGACTTTTAGAACAAGGCTTGCAAACAATAGCTGTTGCCCACAATACCGTTTCACCTAAAAAGCTTCAGGAAATGATTGATAATCACGAAGAAAGAGAAACCGAAAAGGAAAAAATTATATAATAGCTTTGATAAAACCCCTCACTAACTCTCCCCATAATGGGAGAAAACTCCTTCCCCTTACGGGGAAGGTTGGGATGGGGTGAAACAAAGAATTAATATTTTATTTCCCCCCTTTTTCCAATCATATTATTTACTTTTTTTCTTTGCAGATTTTTCTTTTTTATCTTCTTCTTTTTCTGCACTTTGCGGCGCAGCTTGAGGAACTAACATAGGAATTACAGGATATTTTCTTGATAAAATCTCTTTTCCGTTATCTGATACAATAAATGTCAAGCTTTCTACAGAATAATCCATAATTACCTTCAAATCATTTGCAAAAGCGTTGTACACAAAATCTTTGCTTGGAATATTAACAGAAAGCTCTCCTATTGCAACTTCGTTTCCGTTGTTAGCTTTCGTTTTAACACTCAATTTGTGCTCTCCAACCTTCCAATCCGGCCCGCACATAATTGCTAAGTCAAATTTGAATTCTGCCGGCATGGCAATTGTTGATAGTTTGTCATAAATGTTTATACAAGTGAGTTTGTTGTTCTTAAAACTGATATTTTCCGCTAAAATCAAGTATTCTGCCATTTCCTCGCCTCCTTATTAAATAACTGTTTTTATATTCAAATAATCTATACCATGATAAGCAAACACATGCAAGTCGGTGAAAAGTTAAGATATATAACAATTTTGACAAAATTTTGCAAAAAAAAGAAAATTTGTATATAATAGCACGTATAAATAAGAAAGGAGATTTATTATGAACAAAGAAGAATTGATTGCAGAAATTTCAAAGAAGGCTAAAGTTTCTAAAAAAGATGCAGCTTTAGTATTGTCAGCTACTATTGACTCAATCCAAACATCAGTTAAAAAAGGTAACAAAGTTACTTTAGTTGGTTTTGGTACTTTCTCTTCTAAGAAAAGAGCTGCTAGAAATGGTCGTAACCCACAAACTGGTAAGACTATTAAAATCGCTGCTAAGACTGTTCCAGCATTCTCAGCAGGTAAAGCTTTCAAATCACTTCTTAGCAAGTAAGATTTAAAGTTTAAAAAATTTGATGGGCGGTGATTGTTCAATCACCGCCCATTTCTTTTCATCTCAGATTTAAAACTTCATCAATAACCAGTTATATCTGTTTTCCCCAACCAGCTCTGACTGAAGCGCCAAATTTCTTGCTTCTGTGTTATCCGGAAGATTAAATTCCGGATTACAAATGACTTTAAACTTGTTGTGGTTTTTGATTTGATCAAGTTCCTGCGTATTATATGATTCGTAAATTTTTCTGGCAATCATTTCAGAAAGAGAAGACGCATGATGTTTTCTAAGTGCCGAATCCAGAGCGAAACCCAACGGTCCTGTTATTATAAGTCCGTTTGCACCTTCATTTTCCTTAATTACAGCAAATTTTGCAAGGCTGGATGCGTATTTATCAATTGCACTGAGCCTTGCGTGCTTAAAGTCTTTTGAAAAATCATCCGTAACCCTTATGCTATTTTTATCATAAAGGGTGTACATAGGCTTTAGTACAAGCTTACTGTGCGGATCAGTAGAATCCTCAGGTGCATATTTTTTGAGTGATAACAACAAGTTTTTCAGCTTTTTGCCTTGAGCATTTTTAGGTATCATAAAAATTTCAGATGTTGCTACCTGACCTATTCCGCAACTGGCAATCTGCGGCCCTATTTGTTTTTCAATTCCAAAAGCGTTGCAAAAATTGTTGATTAGTTTTGAAGCTGAAGCACCTGCGTTTGCTATTTTTACCAACCCTTGCTCGTTTGTGAAATAGCTGCTCCCTGTCGCATCCACAATTGCTTTGTCATCTGCAATGGCTCTAATGTTTGAAACACCGCATCCTCCGCCTGTAATAATTACCGAATAATGGTCTCCTGCATGTAACATACCCTTATCATGAAGTTTCTTAGCTACAGCAAGCCCGCTTCCCATGGAATCTTGGAAAGTGCTTATTTTAAAATCTTTTGCAAGCTTAACGCCTTTTTCTTTCAACATGTTTGTGATTTGATTTAAATCGATATCGCTCATGCCAAGCCCTGCAAGCCCTCTAATATTATCAGCATATAGAAGTTTGTTATTGTGTACAGTCCCTGGGAGAAAGAAGCCTGCCTCTTTAATAGTGTCGTCTTTCGCATTTTTTTCGATTGCTTCTTTGTAAAAGCCTGCAATTTTGTTTGATAGCTTTTGTAAAAAATCTGTCGGATTTTGATAAACTCTTTTTCCTTGGTGGTTTACAATACCCTTAATTTTATGAATTGTGTCATTGGATTTGTTGTCAATGAGAAGCATTTTTAGTGAATTTTCTCCCACGCTTCCTCCAATGTCTACAAGTAGTCTGCTCTTAAAATTTGTGTTCTTTTGGTCCAAATTAGCACCGTTGATTGGTAAAATGTTCATATATAATACTCCTAAAATTTCCCGATAGTCATGATAACACTGCTAAAAAAATTTTTTGCGCTTTTTGTTACAATTATTTACCAAGAATTTTTAATATATTTATTTCTCCGGAATCAACATTTTTGTCAGAAATATTAAGCCTGCCTATAGGGACTGTTTTATTCGAACCGTGATAATCGCTGCCGCCTGAAATAAGCAGGTTATGCTTTTGGGCACAATTTTTGAGAAATTCTATCTCTTGTATAGAATATCTTGAATAATAACATTCTAAACCTTGAATTCCGCATTTAATCATTTTTTCAAGTTTGGGTATGAACTCTTGCTCTGATATGTGTTCTTCGCCTTCTCCGCCAAGCGGATGCGCCCACACTGCAACTCCGCCGGCCCCTTTAATTATTTTTATCGCCTTTTCTCCGTCAAATCTGGTATTTGGAGCATGATACCCATCAAGATATTTTTTCATCGCATCTACGTTATTATCTGACAAGCCGCGATTAACAAGAATATTAGCAATATGTGTTTTAACCACGCTTTTCCTTGAATACAGCCAATCAAGCTCATCTTTTGTCAGTTCTATATTCCAAACTTCTTTTAAGTATTTTATACGCCCTTCAAGCTTTATCCTGCGAAGCTTCTTACCTAGTTCTATAAGCTCTGTTAACTCTTTGCTTTGGGGATTGATATTATAACCCAGAATGTGACATTTTATTCCCTTTGCGATACATGTAAGCTCCACACCTTTAATAAATTTTATTTCGCTTGTGGTCAATCTATCCGCTTCATTTACCCCCTCAACTGTATCGTGGTCTGTGAGGGCAAAGATTTTTATCCCTGATTTTTTGACATTATCGACAAGTTCAAAAACTGTATCAGAACCGTCAGAATTATTTGAATGCAAATGTAAATCAAATTTCGCCATAATTCTGTTTTAGCATAAAATAATCTAAACAAAAAGGCAGCGCCGTACGCTGCCTTATCATCAAGTTAAATGAATGACTATTATTTTATTGTAAGTTTTTTAACCTTGTCTGTCTCCTTTTCAAGTTTTGGAGCAGTTATTCTCAAGATACCGTGTTCCAAATGAGCATCAGTCTTTTCAACATCAATATCAGCAGGGAAGTAAATTGTTCTTGAAAATTCGCCGTAGCGGAACTCAGATTTCCTGTAGCTCTTAGTATCTTCTTTGTTTTCTTCTTCTTTTTTTGCATTTATGGTAATGTGGTTTTTGTCGATATCAATATCTAAGTCTTCTTTCTTAACTCCCGGAAGTTCGGCTTTTACGCAATACTCATTGTCTTTTTCATGAAGTTCTACAGGCATTGCGAGCTTGTCACACTCAGCTTCTTCGTTATAAATATACTCAGGGAAGAAGCTATCAAAATTTCTGTTAAGGATTGATGAAATTTCATCGTTTACTGAACGAATGAATCTGTCAGGTGTTTTTTTAATTAAGAATTTCATAAATGCCTCCTTGGGATAAATATAAGAAACATACTGCTTTAATGGTTTCTTATTTTACCGACTAACTTTATACTTTCTTTCAACACTTATATTATTGCTCTGTTTTTTTGAAAATTAGAATTTTTTAATCAAAAGTTAACAAAGGAGGGTAAATGTTATTTTTTTGTTAATTTTCATTGATTTTGTTAAATGTGTGTTATATATTATAAGCAGGCATTTGCCTAAAATTGATAATTTGATAATCGGGTGGACACCTCACCTTAGCCCTCTCCTCAAGGAGAGGGGAAAGAGGTATTCGGGATGTAGCAGGTTCCCTGCGAGAAAGTGTCCGGCGGACAGTTTCGAAGTAGGGCAGTCGAGTCAGAAAGCATAAGCTTTATGCGAGACGTATAGAAAATATCTACCAAGCTGCGCCCATAATATGAAAACTAAATAACTTTATCGGGATGTAGCGCGC
>CACZPB010000130.1 GCA_902782905.1 uncultured bacterium | reverse complement strand
GATTTTGAAGATAACGGTTGGCAGCACATAAGGGTTACGGATTTGGCATTTGCGCTCGGAATGGACTTTGATAACATACCTTTTTCTGAAGGTTATTTAAAAAGTGAGACTGCTGATATCGAGAATGATAAGTTAAAAGTCGGGCTTTGCTGGGAAGCAGGAGCTGCCGGTATAAGAAATATGATACAGCGGACTATAAATGTAAAATACTTTGACTCGCTAATGGAATTGAAAAATATTCAAGTGTATTCTTTTCAGTACACAGATACTATGGGTGGCAATGAAAGATATCCAAATATGATAAATTTGGCAAAAGATTTTAATGATTTTGCAGATACGGCAAAAGCCCTAAAGGCAATGGATGTGGTTATAACTGTCGATACCTCTGTTGCACACCTTTCCGGTGCGCTCGGTATAAAAACCTATTTGCTTATTCCTTATGTGAATGATTGGCGCTGGTTTGATGATAATAAAACTACCCCGTGGTATAAAAGTGTGAGAATATTCAAACAAGTAAGTCCTATTTCTTGGAAAGAGCCGATAAATGAAATAATTAAGTTACTGAAATAATTGATTTTCCCTTATGTTTATTCTAAAATTCGGTTGTAATAACAAAAAAGGGAGAAAAATTATGTCAAGAAAACCTATTATTGCAGGAAATTGGAAGATGAATTTACTTCAAAGCGACGCAAAAGCTTTGTTTGATGAAATTAGTTCTTATGTTTCAAATTATACTGCGGTTCAATTACCTTCAGTTGTAATAGCACCTGTATTTACTTCTCTAAATCAAGTTCACTCAATCCACTGTGATTGCGGATGCGGCGGAGATAAGCTTGCTGTAGCAGCTCAAAACTGCCACTGGGAAACATCAGGCGCATATACCGGTGAATTGTCTGTTGAAATGTTAAAAGATGCAGGTTGTTCATATATTATTATCGGCCACAGTGAAAGAAGACAATATTTCTCTGAAACTGATGAAATGATTAACAAAAAAGCAAAAGCTATTTTGGCAGGCGGTTTGATTCCTATTATCTGCTGTGGTGAAACTCTTGAACAAAGAGAAGCAGGTTCAACAGATGTTCATATCGCATCTCAAATCAGAGCTGCATTGGCAGGTATTTCTTCAGAAGATATCGCTAAATCAGTAATTGCATACGAACCAATTTGGGCTATCGGTACAGGCAAGTCTTGTGATGCAGATGAAGCAAACAGAGTTATTAAAATGATTAGAAGTGTTGTTTCAGAAATTGCGGGAGCATCTGCAGCTGATTCAATCAGAATTCTATATGGTGGTTCAGTTAAACCTTCTACAATAGAAGAACAAATGTCAAAATCTGATATAGACGGAGCTTTGATTGGCGGCGCAAGCTTAAAAGCAGAAAGCTTTATTGATATCATTGACAAAACTATGAAGGTTAGTGTTTAGTTTAACATTTTTATAAAGGCGCGAGATTGTGCTCGCGCCTTTTTTAATGTTTGTAAATATAACAAAGATATACTCTTGTGATAATTCATTTATATGATATAATAAAGTATAAACTATGGAGGGAATATGGCAAGAGTCTTAATTTCAATGTCAAATGATTTTTTAAATAGAGTAGATAATGTTGCAAATTCTGAACAAAGAACAAGAAGTGAATTAATAAGAGAAGCTCTCCGAGTTTATATAAAGCGCAATAAAATTTCTAACAATATGAAGGCAGAAGAAAATGCTGCTCTTTTAACTGAACTTTTAGGTTAGAAAATAAATATAGTGTCGAATATCCTAAATAAAAACCGGTTTTTTAAACCGGTATAAGTATTTTCTCTAATAATTTTGGGAGGAGATTTGGGGATAGTTGATAAGAGCATGCTACACTAAATTTCAAAAACATGATAGACTGTGTCAAGAAAAATTTACAAAAATTTACAAAATTTTACAAATAAGGGGGGATAAAGCCAATTCTCCTACTTGCTTATTCACTTATTTATTTTGTTATAGTAATATAGTGTTATGAAGAAAAAGTTTTTAGAGAGTATATGTTTTATAGCAATTTGTGCGTTTCTGTCGGAAGGGTGTGTATATTCTGCAGGTGCTTTTAGTGAGCATTACAATTCTGCGCAGAATTTTTTAGCTCAGGGTCAATATTCTTCAGCGATTGTTGAATTCAGAAAAGCATTAAGAATCAACTATATGGATAATTCGGGCAGAGTCGGACTGATAAATTCCTATCTGGCAAGAGGTGCATACTACGCCAATACTGAAAAGGATTTTGAAAAAGCTGCAAACGATTTTAGGAGTGCACTTTTTTATTTAAAGATTTATCCTGATAATCTTCAGGATGTGCAAAATTCTGTGGGCATGATATCTTCTGCAACCTCGAATTTGAATCAGTGTTTAAAAGTTACAAGTAGTGATACTACACCGTCTGCAAGATATAAAAAAGCCGAGAGTCTTAGAGCTGTTGGGAATTTGTCTGCGGCGGCTTATGAATTTTCAAAAGCGGCTGAGAGCGATAGCTTGTCTTCAGACGCAAACTCTCAGATTGGTGATTTGTTAAAGCTTTTGGGTAATGAGCCCCGTTCATCTTACTTTTATAAAGTGGCATTGGACAAAAAACCAAATGACGGTGCTTTAAGGATGAAGTACGCAAGAACATTGGATAAAATTGGGCAGTATGATACGGCAGTTAAGGAATATAACGATGCTCTTGCAAACTCAAAAGGTGACATGGAGGTTCTGTATGCACTCGAAAGGATTTACCTTAAAAAATTGGCACAAACGCCAAGTGATGCGGAACTTAATGCTAATATCGGTGCCATAAAACAAGCTCAAGGAGATTTTGAGTCAGCCCTTAGTTATTATGGTAAAGCAGAACAATTAAATCCGAACAGTGTCGTTACTCGCATAAATGTCGGAACTTTATACCAGCAGAAAAAAGACTATCAAAAAGCTATTCAGGCGTACGACTCAGTGCTAACGCTTTATCCGGATAACGGACAGGCAATGTTCTATAAGGCGCAAGCTTTGAGTGAAATGGGAAATAAAAAAGCGGCAACGGATTTGTATAAGCGTGTTTTAACGCTGGAACCTAATAATCAAGATGCGAAAAATGCAATTGCGCAAATTGTTAAAGAAACAATGACCCCGTCTGAATTTATTGCTTATCTGAATCAAAACGGTACGGCAAGTGAGCTTTATGATTTTGCGTATAAGCTTCACAAAGAAAACGATATAGACAATGCAATTTCTGCATACAAAGGTGTCATTGCAAAAGATCCAAACAAAGCTGATGCTTATGTAAATTTAGGAATTTGTTATGCTTCAAAGGATGATTATACAAATTCAATTAATATTTTAAACAGTGCAAAAGCAAAGTTTCCGACGAATGAACAAGTTTTGAAAACATTAAAAGAAGTCAAGAGTGATTTAACTTCGGCAATGCTGGCGTCTGCTTCATCAAGCTACGATAACAAAGATTATAAAAAAGCTATAAAGGAATATTTATCTATTGAGCCTGCAACGGAAAACTCAATGTTAGGTGCGGCAGCTTCTTATCAAGCGCTTAATGATTATGATAATGCAATAGCTTATTATAAAAAAGCATTTGTGTTCAATGCCAAAAATGCAGAAATACCATACTATATTGGGTATTTATATTCGGAGCAAAAAAATTGGGCTGAGGCGGAAAAATATTTGAAAACTTCCCTTCAATTGGAACCAAAGGAAGAAGTTAAAGAACTTATGGCTTATGTGCAGCAAAACAGTACCCTTGGTGTTCTTAATCAAGGTATAGATTTGTATGAAAAACAGAACTATGCAGAGGCACTTAATAAATTTAATGAAGTCTTAAAAACAGAACCCCAAAATGCGTATGCATATTATTACAGGGCTCTAATTTATGACGAGCAAAAGCAAACAAAATTGGCGATTGCTGATTACTTGAGTCTGCTCAAAAATTCTGACGAATTTCCAATTGCAAATTATATGCTTGCAGTTGATTATGATACAAATGAAAACTACAAAGATGCTTATAAATATTATAAGATTTTTACAGAAAAATATTCAACAAGTGACCAGTATTTAGAATATGCAAAAAATCGTATGAAAGAATTGGAGCCGTATGCAGGCTAGGGAACGTGTTAAAGAATTAATTTCTTCACGGGTTTCTTTGGCGCCAATGGCCGGAATTACCGATTATGTTTTGCGTTCATTAATTAGAGAAAATTCAGGTTCCGCACTTTTAACAACTGAGATGATAAGTTCTGAGTTTTTAACTCAATCTAAAGGTGGCGATATCTTAATGCGTAATGAAAATCATTCGCCTATTTCGTACCAACTCAGCGGTCATAAACCTTGGATGATAGCAGAGTGTGCCAAATATCTTGAAAAGTACGCGGATATGATAGACATAAATATGGGATGTCCTGTTAATAAAGTTGTTAAGGGTACAGACGGGTGCGCCCTTATGAGAAATGTTGAACTGGCTCAAGAAATAGTAAGAGTGGTTAAATCAAATATTGATTTGCCCCTGAGTGTAAAATTCAGATTGGGGTATACATTCGATGAGCTCAATTTTGTTGAATACGGTCAAAAAATGCAGGAGGCGGGAGCTGATTTTATAACAATACACGGCAGAACCCGCTCACAAATGTATGGCGGTAAAGCTGATTGGAAAAAGATTGCAGAATTAAAGAAGAATGTTGATATTCCTGTTTTTGCAAATGGCGATATAGTATCAATAGAAACGGCTGAACAGTGTCTGGAAGAATCCGGTGCAGACGGAGTAGCTGTTGGCAGGGGCGCATTAGGTGATATAACTTTAATTGGCAGAATAGAAAAATATTTAAATAGCGGGATTTATCAGGCTCCGCCGACTTTGGAGGAAAAAGTTGAAGCTCTAAAAGAGCATTTGAGACGTGAAGTTGAACTAAGAGGCGAAAATATAGGAGTAAAATTTGTAAGAAAATTTTATCCTTATTATTTGAACGGATTTACGGGAGCTTCTAAATTAAGAGGTGAAGTAGTTTTGCTGCCGACATTAAAAGAAGTTATAGAAAAAATAGATTCTGCTATTATGTGTGCAAAACAGTAAATTTATAATTAGCGGTGCATTTTGTCTAGTGTTTCTAAAATGTGGAGTCTTTCTTCATCTTCCTTTAGTATAATTCCGTAAAATTCGCGTTTGTTACGTAACCACATTTTTTCAAATTCGATTGCTTTCAAAATCCCCAGCTTGGCACTTTCGTTGTTTAATAGATTTGTTGCATTGAATATAATTTTTCTTGTTTCAAATTTTGATAAATAAGGAAGTTTGTTAAAAAATGGCAATGACTCGCCAGAAACATTTCCGCCGATTATAAATTCTTTGTTTGATGACATTATTTTTTGGGAAATAATATTTGCGATGTTGTAGATTGTATCATAGTTAACACAATTTCTATCCAAGCCCATTGAGCATGCCATGTCAGTCCGCCCAAGAATAATACCCTTAAGTTCCGCAAATTCTTCAGATGACATTATATCATTCAAATTGTTGAATCCTGTAATCGTTTCAATATTAATGTAAAAATTTATATTATTTCTTTCATCTTCAGAAAATACTGTATGCAAAGCTTTTATATATTTTTTAAGCGCATAAGGTGTTTCTATCATTGGCGCAACAAGAGATGAAATGCCGATTGCTTTTGCATCGTAAATATCTTTAATTGCTTCGCACCCGCCTATTTTTATTGTTAAATCAAGCCCTGCTGTTTTTATTATTTCTTTCAGCTTTAATGCTTCTTCCGTGCTTGTACCTTCAGCTTCGAACTCAGCTTTGACTCCGACCACATTGTGGTTTTCTTTTAAATCTTTTAATAAACTTATAATATTTTTTTCAAGCGGATTCATATATTTAATACCTGTTTAGAGGATTTCATATTTATTATATTACTAATAAGGCTGTTATAAAATTTTACAATGAACAAATATTTTTTTATAATATAAATATGGCAACTTTTATTATAGGTATTATAATTTTATTTTTAGGATATTTATTTTATTCGCGCTTTGTGGACAGAATTTTTGCTCCGAATGATAATCCTACGCCTGCGCATGTGCAACAAGATAATGTTGATTTTGTTCCTATGTCAAAAAACAGAAATGCACTAATTCATCTTTTGAATATTGCAGGAATGGGACCTATTATAGGTGCGGTACAGGGTATTCTATTTGGTCCTGTAGCTTTTATCTTAATCCCCATCGGCTGTATATTTGCAGGTGGTGTTCATGATTATTTTGCGGGAATGCTTTCTGTTAGAAATCGCGGTGCGCAAATAACCGGACTAATTCAAAAATATTTTGGAGAAAAATCTTTTAAAATTTTTATGATAATTGTAGCCATAATGCTGTTGTTATTGGCAACCGTTTTTGTATATACAGCCGGAGATCTTTTTGCGGAAAGATTTATGGGAGTTCGAGATTTTGTGATAACAGATACGAGGTTGTTAGGTATATATATTGCAATTCTTTCATACTTTATAGCTGCGACATTATTTCCTATTGATAAAATTATCGGGAAATTTTATCCGGTCTTGGGTTTAATGTTAATTCTGGGAACAGGCATGGTGCTTGTCGGTTTTATTGTAAAAGGTGTCAATCTTCAGAACTTTAGTTTGGCTAACTATAACATACATCCGAATCACTTGCCGTTAATTCCGATGTTTTTTATGACGGTGAGCTGCGGACTTTTATCAGGATTTCATTCTACACAGGCAACAATTATATCAAGAGCAGTGGATAAAGAAAAAGACGGCAGAAGAATTTTTTACGGTATGATGTGTCTGGAGTCACTGATTGCTATAATTTGGGCAGCTGCCGCAATGGATGTATATAGCCTTAATCTGGTACCCAATCATCTCGTAGGAACTGTTAATGTGGTCAATATCATTGCGAATAAATTTGTTCCTTTCAATTTGGCTTTTCTGGTAACAATAGCAATCATTATTCTTCCGATAACTTCCGGAGATACAGCTCTTAGGGGGTTGAGAATCACCATAGCAGAGGCAATAAAATTAGAGCAAAAAAGTATTTTAAATCGTTTGATAATTGTAATTCCAATGGTTATATGCGTCTTATCAATTCTAGTATGGGCAAAAACAAACGCAGGCAGTTTTTCTATGATTTGGAGATATTTTACTTTCTTCAATCAGCTAATTGCAATTCCTACATTATGTTGCGCAACCGTATATTTAGCTCAGAATAAAAAGAATTATATGATAACTCTTATACCGGCTCTTTTTTATGTTTTTATAACGATGTCATTTATCTTTAATGAAAAAATAGGATTTAATCTTCCGCTGAAGTACGCTGAAATTATAGGCTTTATACTAACCGTTGCTGCTTGTATTTTTGTTCGAAAGAAGTTTAAAAATATTGATTGAATTTAGTTATCAAAGCTGACCGGAGTTGCTCTTTAGTGCAATTAATCGGTAAAATATTTTTTATGGTACTCGTTGAGCCATTGGTCAAAATCCTTATTCCAAGTAAAATTGTTAGATTTTGCTTTGTTATATAATTCTTTAACCATTGGGTAGTATTTTGAATTTTTGTTTTCAGATAGAAACTTTTCGTAAGATTCTTTGAATTCAGGCTTTATTTTTCCGGTGTTCCACCTGTCGAAAATAGGTGAATTATCCATACCTTCTAAATAAGTTATAAGGTAGCTTTTCAAAACCTCTTTTGCATTGGAAATCAAAACGAAATTAGGATTTTGTTCTACAAATTTTTCAAGAAAGAGAATGTATTCTCTTAGTGAATCAGGCGGAATGGTGAGCCCGCCGTCTTGCATAACGGATTCTCTTTTTATTATAAATTTTAACCATTCATTATAAGAAGGCGACAGATATTTTCTATATTTTTCAAGCAGGTAATTATAGTTAACAGCATAAACGTAGCATCCCTCTATATAAAGCATTTTTACCCAATTATTTCTGTAATATACGTCATCAGGGTCAATATTTTGCGCATATTTTTCATTTAAAACATCTGTTGCTTTTATAAATTTTGTCTGTAATTTACTAAACTCTAAATCGTTATTTTTAGAAAATTTTGCTTTATGTAAAAATTTGATTTCATCTTGTTCAAGATAGTTTTTGTAATATTTTTGAACAGGATTTAAAACTTTCTTTTTAACAGCTTTAATACTGGCTGATGTTTTTTGAGTTTCATTATTGTCAGATATTTGTTCATTCTGTTGAGCAGAAGAATTTTTATTACATCTAATAGTATTAAATATATAGAAACCAATACTCAATAATACGAGTAGACATATAATTAAGACTGCAATTTTCCCATATTTTGAACGAAACATTTTTAAATCCTCTCTAAGCTGATTATATAACAAAAAACTCTTTATTAATTCTTAAAGTTGGTAAAAATTAGCAAAATTTTTTGATAAATCATGCTCAAATAATGGTAAGTATTTTATGATAAAATATATTTAATTATGGATAATTTGTCAAAAAAAATATTTGGTTTGTTTATAGATAACGTATATTCTGAGGCTGTAAAATCACCGGTTAGGATTCTGCCCATTACATTTTTATTTTTGTGTATTTTAGGAGGGCTATTATTATTTCTTCCCATTTCAGGTACAATGTCATTTATTGATGCCTTGTTTACGGCTGTTAGCGGAGTTTGTGTTACAGGGCTCTCTGTCAGTGATATTGCAGAGCGATTAACAACTTTTGGACAAGTTGTTTTGATGCTCTTAATCCAAGTCGGCGGACTCGGAATTATGTCGATTTCTTCGATTATTTTCTTGCTTTTAGGTAAGAAAATGTCCGTAACTTATGAAAAAAATGCAAAGAGTATGTTTGATGCAGAAAGCAGGGAAGAAATAAAAGAGTCTTTGTATCTGATTTTTAAATATACATTTTTGCTTGAATTTATCGGTTTTATAATTATGTTTGTAAGATTTTCATTTCTTCAGCATGATTGTATCTTTGGGTTCAAACAGGCTATTTTTCTTGCAGTTTCAGCATTTTGTAATGCAGGATATGCTTTAATTTCAGAAAATTTAATACCATATAACGGTGACCCGTATATCATTTTGACTGTAGCGTTTTTGATTATTTTTGGCGGAATTGCTCCTGTGATGGCAATAACTTTACCTAAATTTTTTAAAGGTGAAAAATTATCTCCTGTTATAACGATAGTTTTTTACACAACTATAATATTGCTTCTCGGAGGTACGTTACTGTTTTTAATTTCAGAATCAAATGGAGTTTTGAGCGGAATGAGTTTTTCAGATAAAGTTTTAAACTCATTTTTTAATTCTGTCAGTGCAAGAACAGCGGGATTTGGTTCTGTTGATTTGAGCAATATCTCTTGCGGAAGTTACTTAACGTTAATATTTCTTATGATAGTAGGCGGTTCTCCTGGGGGTACGGCAGGAGGAGTTAAGACTACTACTTTTGCGATACTGGTTATTACCTGTATTAATATTTTTGCCGGTAAAAAAAATATAGTAAGAAATCGGGAAATTTCGTATGAGACGGTTTATAAGGCATTGGGGTTGGTGTTCGTGTATTTATCCGTTTTGACAATTTCAATAATACTGCTTATTACGACACAGTCTGTTTCTCACCAAAAACTTGCGTTTGAAGCTGTTTCTGCGATGGGTACGGTTGGGTTGTCCATGGGAGCAACACAATATCTCGATACTTTTGGAAAATTAGTTATAATAGCTACAATGTTTATAGGCAGGGTTATGCCTGCAATGATTATATATTACTTAAATTCAAAGATTATTGAATTTGATGTCAGTTATCCAAAGGCAAAAATATCTTTAACATAGGAGAAGTATTTATGAAAGAGCAAGTTTTAGTAATCGGTTTAGGGCAATTCGGAATGTCACTATCCAGAACACTGAATGAAAAAGGTTTTCAAGTTATTGCCGTCGATATAGACCAAAAATTAGTCAACGAAGCTGCCAATTTTGCAACTGATGCAATTTGCTTGAATTCAATCGATGAACTGTCATTATCGAAACTTTCTCCTAAAGACAGAGATTTGATTATTTGTTCAATAGGTGCAAAAGAGCCTTCTATTTTGACCGTTGCTCTTTTAAAACAAATGGGATGTGAAAACATTATTGCAAGAGCATCAGAGCCAATACACGCAAGAATTTTAAAAGCTATAGGGGCAAAGCAAGTAATTAATCCAGAGCATGAATACGGCAAAAGATTTGCAAATAAAATTTTATTTAAAAATATTTTCAGTGATAATACTTCTGAGGAGCTTGATTTGTTAGAAGTTCCGGTTCAGCCATTTATGATTGACAAAACGCTCGTGGAACTTAAGTTGCCTGACAGATATAAAATTATTGTTGCCGGTGTTATAAAAGATAATAAACTTATGCATCCGATGCCTAAAGAAAAATTACATGAAGGTGACAGACTCCTGTTGACAGGAAACAGTGATGATATTGAAAGAATGATAGAGGAGAATAAATAATGAATTTTGCAAAACGTATTTATTATTCCTATATAATAATTTTAATCTGTTCCACTGTAATTACAATTGCGGGTATTCGCGGATTTCAGAGGCTGGAGCCATTTGTAAATACGCTGAATAGCAGTAATACAAGGTCACTTTATTATGCAGAACAAATGTTATCCAGTATTTCTGCAAAAAAAGATATAAAAGTTTTTGAAAGAAATTTAAATTTGGCGAAAAATAATATAACTGAGCCCGAAGAAAGAGATGTTATTGAAAAAATTGCCGGAAATTATCAACCTTCGTTTTACGGAAACAATATGTACGAAGACGAAACAATAGATAATATAACCGAACTATCAAGAATTAATCGTGTAGCGCTGGAACAAGCAGGTCTTAAGGCAAAGAGAATGCAGACTGTCGGTATATGGATAATAATATTTCCATCAATTTTTATTTGGATAATAGGTCTTACACTTTTGGCAAGATTGAAAAGAACGTTTATTAAGCCTATAGAAGAGTTGAACGATGTCATTGTTGATTATAACAGCGGGAATTATATGCGAAGATGCCCATCCCATACAGCTTCAAAAGATTTGCAAAAGTTGTATGACGGTTTAAATCGAATTTTAGATGAAAAATAAATCTTTGCTAAAAGTTTTAATAAACTTGATTATTGACAAATTTCTGATAATAACAAATCTATGTTATTTAGTCTATAACTGAATTATGAAAATTGCTGAGGTGCTTTATGCAAAATAATATATTAATGCCTGGAGACGCAGCAGGAAATTATGATGAGAAATGGACAAAGACATTTGATTTAAAGTTTTTTGATTTTATGGTTGATTTTATTTGTACTTTTATTGAGTTGGACGTTGATTTTTGATCCCAATTTATTTGATGCAAGAGCGTTCTTTTTAAGGTCAGCTATAAAGCTTTTTGTTATGATGATATTGGCTCTTGCCGGCGGTATGTTATGCCGTCATTATTGTAACACTGATGAAAAAGGATATATTACAACATCTAAAAACGGATGGTTTAAGGTAAACTATACAAGAAAGATTCAGCATTTTGCTGCGTATCTCCTCTATTGAGTCCGCCTACGGCATCGCTCGGCATTCTTCCGCATCTTTGGGAATCTTTATTTGTGCTTTTCACGTTTTTAGTGTTAATAAAGCCGATTAGAGAGTTTTCAACATTTTTCATGTTGCAATTTAATTCTTTAGACAGAGTTGAAGACAGACCAAATACTTTGAAATGGATAGTATTGGGAAATATGCTGCCTGGGCTTTTAATTATTACGGTATTTAAACAATTATTTGAAACTCATTTGCACTTGCCTTTGTTGGCTTCTATAGTTGTTCTTACTGTAGCTATCGGTGACGGTTTTGCAGAGCCTGTCGGTACATATTTGGGTAAGAAAAAATATGTAGTACCATCATGGAATTTAAAAAACAGATATGTAAGGTCTTATGCGGGCAGTGCGTGCGTATACATAGCCGCAGTTGTTTTTTTAGTATTATTTAGACATCAATTTGCAAATCCGCAGGAGTTTTGGTCTGCAATGATACTATTTCCTCCGATTATGACATTATCAGAAGCCTTTGCACCTCACTCAATGGATACACCGATAATGATGCTGATAGGCTTCTCGTTGTTGTTCGGAATTTGTGCTATATTTTAACAACATTAAAAGGATTATTTAGTACGTAATCAAATGTTTCTTAGATTATTATTTTGACATAATATCGCTTGATTTTATGTATACAGGAGTATCTAACTTAAATTGAATTTTATTTCCTGCTTTTAGTTTGTAGTTCAAACCTTTTGCCATAGAGCTTATTAATATACCAAAGCCTTTGCAAGTTCTCGGAACTACAACCAAGCCTACTACACTGACTGATTCTATAGCAACTACGGCAACACTTATAACAGAGAATGTTAAAATTCCGACGCTTGCTGGAATCATTCTTAGAGCATTTAGGAATTGAGAAGACTTCAAGTCGCTTCCGTTCTTAGGCTCCATTCTTACAGTGTATACTTGTTCGTTCGGGAAAATGATTTTATCTATTATAATATAGCCCCTCGCTCTTTTAAACATTGGTTCGCTTTTTTTAATTCTTACAAATCTGCCTGCAAAACGTGTAAATTCAGGCAAAACCATTCCGTTAGATGCCTGTACTTTTGAAACTAAGCTAAAAAATATTTCATCATTTGGTTTTGTTTCATTTATATCTATGTCTGATTCCAATTCCAGAATGTATGTAGATTTCGGGCTCAAAAAAACTTTTTCATCTTCGACTGTAGCAGACAATGCCGACGATTCTTGTTCTTGATAAGATTCTTGTTCTTGATATGAATTTTCTTCTTGATAATTATTTAATTCTGCCAGTGCAGGTTCAATTGTGATAAAATTCAATAATAAAATTAACAATAATGATATAAATTTTTTCATCTTAGCTTCCTTCAGTTAACTGCCTCTCATTCCTTATGTTATAAAAAAAACAATAAAAGTAAAGTTATTATTCGTCAATATACTTTTTTATTCTTGAAAGTTTATTATTACAATCTTTTATACCAACACTATAAATTGCTTGTAATTTATTAAGATTTTTCTCGATTCTGCGCATTTTAATTGTTTCGCTCGGTCTTAAAACGATTATTTTACCGTCATTTTCGTATTTTTTTATTAAATCCAACGTTTCATTATAATTAATGTAAGCGTGTTTGGCTGTTTTTACAAATTCAGGATATTTTTGATACACCAAGCCAAAAGGCAGGCGAGATTTTGATTTTATAAAACCGGCAGGTCTTGTCTGAACAACGATAATCTTTCTATAACCCATATAAAGTGCTTTTTTAAAAGGAATCGGGTCGCTAACAGCACCGTCTAAATATTTATTTCCTCTGATTTCGACTAAATTTGATACAAATGGCATAGAGCCTGATGCTCTTAAATATTCCATGTCCCTTCTGGCGTCACTAATTTCTATGTATTCCGCCTTGCCTGTTTCAACATTTGTGACAACCGCATAAAATTCAACATTTGTGCTATTAAATGTTTCAAAATCCAATGGGTCTAACTCATAAACAAGCTTGTTAAAACAGAAATCTCTATTCATAACATCACCCGTGGTAAGTAGAGAATACATACCCATATATCTTTTATCATGTGCGTATTTTAAGTTATATCTTAAAGCTCTCCCAATTTGACCGGATTTGTAGTTTATTCCAAACAGGGCACCGGCAGAAACGCCAAAGATTGTATCTATCTTTATATTGTTTGCCATAAATACATCTAAAACGCCTGCGGTATATAATCCTCTCATTGCCCCGCCTTCAAGGACTAAAGCAACTTTGTTTTCGTAATTATTTTCTAAGTACATCATATAACCATCTTATATAATCATCAGACTATAATAATCTGATAATACCAT
>CACZPB010000129.1 GCA_902782905.1 uncultured bacterium | reverse complement strand
GATATTTATCCATTCTTTTATATCTTCATCAGTTTTTAAATCTTTTAAGATATATTCGTTAAATTTTCCTGTATTTTTCATTGTGATCGTCTCCATTCGTCAAGAAGTTTTTGAGCTTTTTTAATATCTTTTGATTGATCGGATTTGTCACCGCCATTGATAAGTAGCACAATGACTCCATTGATTTCTGTGTAATAAATTCTGTAACCTTTTCCAAAGTCAAAACGCAATTCCGAAATATCTTCCGATAACTTTTTATAGTCGCCAAAGTTTCCTTCTTCTATGCGTAATATTCTTTGGTTAATACGTTTTCTAAAACTTCCATCAAGAGAGTTTAACCATTCTGTAAGCGGAGCTTTTCCGTTTGGAAGTTTTAGATACTCAATTTCATAAGTTTGCATAATCATATTGTACTGTATGCAGGACACATTGTCAATATTTATAAACAAAAGGCAATTTATAAAAAGCAGAATACTTTATATAAATAGTAGAAGAATATAGGAAAACTATGCCTGTGGGTACAAATATTCAAAAGGTGAATTTTAATAACGTTCAGCCAAAAATGCAGACAAATTTTAGGTCGCAATCTTCACCTGTCAAAGATTATCCGCCTGATACTATATACTCACCGAAAATTTAATGGTGGAAATGTGCGAACAATCATTGCTAAATCCTTTGTTTCAAACATTTTCCACCCTACATATCTTGTATCAGATACAAATGAGGCTCGCCTGTGGTTTACAATACAATCTTGTAGTCCTATGGAATGCGAGCCGCTAATTGGTTTAAAGGTTTTCGCTTCCTTTTGCCCAAAAGGAAGAACTCTCTATTTACCCCTTTACCCCTACTTCTGCGCCAAATCAGTAGTTCTCAATACGGACTAAATTATATTTACCCCTACCTCCCGCAGCAGTTTTTGAATTTTTTCCCGCTTCCGCACGGACAAGGGTCATTTCTGCCGACTTTTTGTGTTATTGTCGGTTTTTGTGGTTTCGGAACAGAAATGTAATCAAAGATTTCTGAGAATGCTCCTGAACAGAAAAGAACTGTTGCTGATGAATAAATGGTGTTATTCAGGTATTCTGATTTGTATTTAGCGATTAATTCATCGTAGGTGTAGCTTGTTCCGAGGAGTTCATTCACGGTATCCGTAAAGTTTTTATATTTGTCTGCAACTCGTTTTAGAATACTATCCGGAACGGATTCGTTTGCAAGGAAGTATTCGACGCATTGTTTCGCGTTTTCTACTTCATCTTTGTTTTCAAATATATGAGAGAAGGTTTCAAAGAACGGAACTGCGTAGAGTCCTTTTTCTTTATCAAATATTACTGCAACGTCGTATGTTTCGACGTGAGAAGAAAATCCGCCCATAGAATTTTCTAGGAAATTAGAGTAGTTGTTGTCCAACTCTTTTACGTGGAAAAACTTGTATTTTTCTATGTTAGAGCCTTTGTCTGTAAGGTCAACTTCTTCCCCTTCGTTAAAAGCACCTATTATATCATCGGCGTGCTTGTTTGTGGTCAAGATAATATCTGTATTAAAGGCTTTTGTGAATTTTGCATACATATCGGAGATTGTTTGCTTAATCTCTGCTTCTTTATCAGGATTATCAAGATAGAGCATTCTCGGGTTATGAACAAGTTTCATAACAGCGTATCTATAGGCTTCTTCTTTTTGTGAGTGAGAAAGTACGTTAGATATTTCAATAACGTAGTATTCTCCTTTGAACTCAAAAATTCTCGCAACGATAAACTGACCTGAGTATATACCTCTAAAACTGGTCATTTTTGTAAGAGAGGAGACAGTATATGTTTTTTCGTTGATAAGATTATAGAGCTCAAATCCGTTTTTGAGGATTTTTTTTATCTCAAAAATAGACGCTTGTGCTTTTTGGAGTGCAGAAGTTATATCTGAATGTTTGTTATCAGCCTCTGCAAAATGTTCTATTACTGTTTTACCGTTAAGATTACGTTCAAAAATATATGGCAGGAATACCTTTTCCATCTGGTTAATTTGAATATTTTTAGCACCTATAGTTGCCAAGTATTCGTAGAAATCGGTTTTTACCGTTTGGTCGTTTTGTGTATAGTTAAAAATATCTTTTAAAACTTCATTAATTTCACTAATTTTTTCAATAACAGTCATAATAGTCTCCTCTTAGGATAAGGATACATTAAGCAAAGGAATTTATCAATATTGACAGTTGGGGAATATTATATTTGTGTTACATACTCTACAGACAATCTCTCTGCTCTTACTCTCAGCAGTTGTATATCTTAGTCGCCGGTTATTCCGTCGTAGCTTTTATTTTGTTTTTTGTATTCTTTGAGCTTGGTTTGTCTTTCTTTGACTTTGATTAGGGTTTGCATATCCATTTTGTGCATTTCTCTCTTGTATTCAAGCTTTTGAAGCTTTTTTTCTTCTCTCTGTTCGGCTTTGGCTTGCTTCTTTTCCAACTTCTCTTTTGTTTTTGCCTGCTTTGCATCAAATTCTACTTCAGAGACAGGAATAACATCCGCTTCCTGTTCCAAACGGTAACCTATTATTGAGACAGGCATGTCAATGTTAGAAAGAGATTCCAGCCTGCTTTCTTCGCCTTTTAAGTCGATGCTCCAGTGACCTAAAAATTTCGGAATATCACCTGTGTAGGCAAAAGCTGAAACTATTACTCTGTTCTCATTGTTGGCATCAAATCCGAGCGGGTAAATATCCCAGCGTTTTTCGGACAGGTCAACTCCTTCTTTTTTCTGCCAGTAGTATATGATAGCATCTCTTATTTGCGGCAATTTTATTCCTTGTTTTTTATCAAAATCGTAAACCCAAAGTTCAGTTTTCCAAATTCCGTCGTGGCGGTATCCGATTTTTTCTTTTACTACAAGTCTGGAGTTATCGCTTGAAAAATCAATTGGTGTAAGTGTTCTGAAGATAAATTTGTTATCAATGTTTTTATCTGTAGAAATAAGCGGTTCCGGCTCTTTGTTAACGATATTTGCTCTTTCCACTTTTTCCAGATTGGAAAGTGAAGGGTCAAGATTTATTACAAAAAGGTCGCAGCTTGTGCAATCTTCTTCCGCATAATAATATACAGCAGGGTAAACCATTTTTTTGAAATCTCCGGAGACAATTCCCTGTGCATTAATCTGCCTGTCAAAATTTAACTTTCTCGGAAGCGAAAGTTCAGGGCTTCCGGCAGGATCGTTATATTTTACAAGTTTAAATTTGTGCTGGGGTACGTACACCATGTTGCTGTCTTTTGGCATCTCTGCCTTATCCAGAATTTTAGCGCTGATTTCACGTCTGGTCTTGGGGCGCGAAAGTTGTTCGTACTCCTCTACCGTCATATAGCCGGACTTCGGCTGTCTGCTTTTTTGAAAAACTTCTTTTTTATCCGCTTTATCAACTTTATTTTTATAAATATATTCAGAAATCTGTTGGTCTTGTTTTCTGGTGCGGTTATTTTTTATTTGCGTAAAGTGCACCTTCATTGCCATATAACCGGCAGCAAGAGCTTCAAACATTATACAAGTCCCTCTTTCATTGCCGTAACGGTTGCTTGCGTACGAGATGTTACGCAAAGTTTTTGTAAAATGCTATGAACGTGAGCTTTAGCGGTAGCTCTTGTTATAACAAGCCTGTCTGCAATCTGCGGGTTAGAGAGTCCTTCAACCATAAGCTCAAGTACGTCCAGTTCTCTTTCGGTGAGTCCGTATGTGTTACCGGAAGCTTTTTTACCTTCAGGAATACTGATATTATTAAGAGATGGTTTTTGCAGACTTGAAAATACCATTTTTGCAATAGCGGGATCAATCCAGCCAACTCCTTCATATACGGATTTTATTGCAGAAATCGTCTGTTCCGGAGTTGCTCCTTTCATAATATAACCGTCCGCTCCTGCTCTAAACGCTTCAAATACATCATTCTCACTGTTGCGAGAAGTAAATATGAGAATTTTTACATCAGAATTAAAATCTTTAATTCTTTGTGTTGCCTCAATTCCGTCAATATTAGGAAGCCCGATATCCATAAGTATCACATCAGGACCCAGCTCTCTTGCTTTTTTTATCCCGTCAGCGCCATCGGCTGCCTCTGATATAAGGCTGATTCCTTCAGCTTTATCTAAAAGCATTGAAAGCCCCATTCTATACAGTTCGTGATCTTCTACAAGCAGAACATTTATCATACCAAACTTCCTTCTCTTTCTCCCTTAATACCATTGACGATAGTATCTGTTAATAAAAACGAGAATTCACTGCCTTTATTAAGAACACTCTCAAGCCAGATTTTACCGCCATGGGATTCAATAATTTGACGGGAAAGATATAAACCTAAACCTGTACCTGTAGAACGTTTTTTGCTTGTTCCCTGAGAAAATCTTTGGAACATATTCGGAATATCCTCAGCAGGAATTCCTGAACCGTTGTCAGTCACAGAGAATATCAAGTCATTTCCTTCAACTTTAAGGGATATTGTAACTTTTCCTTCTTCCTGAGTGTAATTGATTGCATTACCGCATAGATTGCAGATTACACGTCTTAATTCGCTTCTGTCAGCGTTTATAACAGTCTCTTTATTTTCGCATTCAATGCCGAATTCTATCTTCTTTGAAGCTGCTAGCGGTGAAAGTTCATCATAAACTTGCTTAACTAAATCATAAATCCTAAAATTGGTCTTTGTAAGCGTTAGCTTTTCTGCGTCATACTTATAGACTTCTAGCAGTGCATTTACTAAACCCAGTAAATCTTCATTACTCTTTTGCATAGTAGCCAGAAGCACTTTTTGTTTCTCATCAATCTCACCCAGAGTGCCGTTCAGGAAGAATGTTAGAGTTTGAATAGCTGCAAGAAGCGGGGTTCTAAGGTCATGCGTAAGAGTTGCAATAAAATCATCTCTAAGTTTATCGGCTTTTTTCTGCTCAGTAATATCTCTTATTACACCAACATATTTTTTGTTTTCTTCATCAGGATTAATACACGCAAAACTTATATCCACGGGGGTTTGTGTGTGCATAAGAGGATTTTGTACAAAAAAATCTCTGAGCATTAATTCTGTTCCTTCAAGCGTATGAAGCTCTTTGGATATAAAAGTTTTTTTGTTTGTAACATAATCATCAATAGATGTATTAATCAATTTTGAGCTTATTCTGCCTACAAGATTTTCACATGCAGGGTTCACTTGCTCTATAATTCCGTCCTCGTCTATTATAACAATGCCATCCGCGCAATAACTGAAAATACCTTCAAGCTTTGCGTTAGACTCTCTTAAATCTGCCGTTCTTTCCTCAACCAACTGCTCAAGATTGTGAGAATACTTTTCTAATTCTTTTTTTGCTCCCTCAAGTTCTTTAATTTTTGCTCTGAGTTCGCTCAAAAGATAACTTCTTTCAATACCGTTTTTGATGTTGATAATAAGGTCATCATTGTCCCAAGGTTTTTCAATATATCGATATAACCCTATCTCGTTGATTGCTCTTATTGCATTCTCTTTATCCGCATATCCTGTCAGCAAAATTTTACTCACTTCAGGATAGAGTTTTTTTACTTCGCTTAAAAATTCCAAACCGTTCATCTCAGGCATGAGAAAATCGGAAATAACCAAATCAGGCTGATTATTTTTTAAGAATTCAAGCGCATCTTTAGGTGAATTAAACAAATGCGCATCAGAGAATCCCTCAACTTTAAGCAGAGCTTTAAAAGCAGAAGTTACAATCTTTTCATCATCGACTACAACAATCTTCCCCTTATCCATATACTTATATTAACCTAAATTGAAAGTTAAGACAAATTATTAACATTTATAAATAATATGGTATAATTTTTTTGTCAGATAAGATTTGGAGTTTTAATTATGAAACGTAAAAAAAATGCGTTTACTCTTATAGAAGTATTGGTGACATTAGGAGTAATAGGTATTGTAGCAGCACTAACACTTCCTGCTGTAATAGATGATACAAAGAAAAAGACAGCAGCGGCAGAACTTGCAAGGTGTGTCGAGCTGACTCAAACCGGTATTGCAAACGTTATGCATCAAGTCGGTAAACATGAGGAAACGTCTGCGGATAAACTTTCGGATATAAAAATCAGCGATGTGTTCGGAGATTCGGAATTGACAGATAATTATTTGACGAACGGTCAAACTTTGTTTACATTAACAAGAGGCCCTATGGGGATTACTGAAGTGGATAACTCTTATCTTTCAGGAGTAAAAACGTATGACGGTGACAACATGTCAAATCTGTATGCTAATTTTTCGTCAAGTAAAGTTTACCAGTTTATTAAACGTCATTCTGTAATAATAGCAGAGAATATAAATGATGCTAATGCTGCAAATGCGGATAAAGACGAAGTTATAGCAAGAATCTTTTTTGATATAAATGGTAAAGACGCTCCTAATGTTCTTGCAAAAGATATATTTCTTTTTGGGCTGACAAACGCAGGACAGCTTGTTCCGGCGGGTTCAGGTGCTTATAATCAGAATGTACTGAATGAAACAATTCCTTTGTACACAGCTGCATGCGCAGATAGCGTGACAGACGGACGTTCTTGCTCTGCAAGAATTATGAATGACAGATGGAAAATAAATTATTAGTTAAAAGGAGAATATAAAAATGGCAGAAGCAAAATTATTGGCTAGTATTCAAAGATCAGACACAGAACAATTACAAATTTCTATATCGGAATACAGAGGAAAAAGTTATTTTAACCTCAGAATTTTCTATACTACAGATGACGGTGCAACTTGGCTTCCTACAAAAAAAGGTGTAACATTTGCTCCGGATCAGTTGGATATATTATCTGAAGCTATAGAAGAAGCTAAAAAAGAATTTATGACTGAAGAAGAGTAGGAGTAAATCTATTTGAGCTTGATGTGTTGACTACAGGCAAATCATAATACCTTAAAGACTCAATCATTCAATTGCTCAATCATATTAAACTATGTCAATAGAAGATGAATTTATATCAACAGTTTCACACGAGATGAGAACTCCCTTGACCAGTATTAGGGGGTTCTCTCAGACTCTTTTGAATTCTTGGGACAAAATTGATGACGAGAACAAAAAAAAGTTTATAAAGATAATTGAGGAGCAGTCGAACAGGCTTATTAACCTCGTTGAGAATATACTGACTGTTTCAAAAGCTAATGCAGGAAAACCTGTTATGACAATGGTTGATATAAATGCCTCTATAAGAAAAATATTGCCGATTTTTGTTGAAAAATATAAAAATCACAAAATTGTTTTTAACGAATACAAAAAACTTCCGAAAGCAAGACTTGACGATGATAAGTTTCAACAAGTTATGACAAACCTTATCGACAACGCCGGAAAATATTCAGCGGAAGGTAAAACAATTACGATATCAACGAATGTTCAAAATGATTTTATAACTATAGATGTGGCAGATGAAGGAGTCGGAATAAAGCGGGAAGATTTTGGTAAACTATTTCAAAAATTCAGCCGTCTGGAAAACCATCTTACAAGCAAAACACAAGGCAACGGTTTAGGACTCTATATTACAAAGCATCTTGTAGAAGAAATGTCCGGAGAAATAAGCTTGGAAAGTGTTGAAAATAAAGGTACAACCTTTAGACTCAAATTCCCTATATATAATCCCGAGGAGGCGCTAAAATGCTTTCAAAAATCGTAATTATAGATAAAAGACGTGAGCTTCCGATGAAATATAAAAAGGCATTGGAGGACGGAGATACCTCTGTAGTCGTATCTTCCAATCTTCAGGACGGGATAAAAAATATTCAAAAAACAGAACCTGACTTGATAATCGTATCTGATAGTATTGATGAGGCTCTGACAAGTTTTTGCGAAAAAATCAGACTGCTTGCATACAATACAAGACCTGTTGTTGTTGCGCTTTCAAAGTCGGCAGATACAAATGACAGAATTCTCACACTGGATAGCGGTGCAGACGATTTTTTGAGTGAGCCGGTAAATATTGATGAGTTCAAAACAAGGATAAAAGCGCACTTGAGGCGCGATATCGAAACGAATATTGATACAAGGACTTTGCTCCCAAACAGAAAAATAGTGGAAAAAAGTTTAAAAAGGATTTTACACTCCAATAATAACTATGCGGTTTTGCTTGTCGGATTTGAGAATTTGAACGATTATAGAGCCGTGTATTCTGATGTAGCTTCGGACAAGCTTATACAAACATTTGTAGCGATTGCAAAATCAGCTCTTGAGGATGCGGATTTTTTCGGCAGATTGAATGAAACACACTTTATTATAATAACAAACAGTTACAAGGCTGAAAAAATAGCAGAGTTTTTAACGTTTGCATTTGATACCGTTGCGCCCAAATTTTATTCGGAAGTCGATGCTAAACGCGGATATATGCTATTAAAAAGCGATAGGCTTGCCGGCATGAGAGCTGACTTTGTTTCTATATTGATTGGCGGAATACTTGATTTAGATATGATAAGTTCGACAGATGCACTTTTAGAAAAATTGCTTTCAATAAAAAAACTGGCGAAAATTCCATCCGGCTCGAATTATCTTATTGACAGACCCCAAATAGCCGGTGAGAATTCTGTTCAGGAAAATAGGGCAAATAATTCAATATATATTAAAGAGCCCGACGAAGCTTTGTCATTGCTTATAAGAACATCTTTGGAGCTGCAAGGGTATGATGTAGTTGATAAGTTAGATCCGGAAGCTCCATTTCAGCCGGCAATAATTATTATAGACAGCGGAGAAGATTTGTCAGGACTCACTGTATGTAAAGAGTTAAAAAACAGAGTGAATTTTGTGAACACAAAAATCATAGTAACAACTACAATACACGACAAAGCAGCTATTTTGGATGCAGGCGCGGATTTATATCTTCCAAAACCGTATGAAATATTGGATTTGATAAGATGGGTAGAATATATATTTAAGCAGACAAGGTCGTAGTCAAGCCTTCCATAATGTTATAAAAATCTTCTTTTGGAAGTGTAGACATTGTTTTTAGAGCATAAGAAAGTATGCTGATTTTGTCATACCATCTTCTGGAGTTGGAAATTTTGTATAGACCGAGTACTCTGTCAATACCGATACTTACGTCTTGTTCTTCATCTTCTTCGTGGAGTTCTTTAATTTGTTTAACAACTGCTGTTAAATCGCGTGAAAGGGCGTATCTTCTTGTTTCATCCATATCTTTGAGCAAATCAAGAGCTCTCTGGGTATTTTCATTTGAATCGTACCAACGTCTATTGTTCATCAAAACCTCTCCCGAACCACATTATTATTATATTGTACTTCCATGCCCGCGTAATCATTCAAACGGAGGATTAAATTTTTAAAATTTATGACATGACGACTTGTATTTTTAAATTTTAACAATACAATATAACTATAATCACAAAGCGGTATCGTCTAGTGGTTAGGACGGGAGATTCTCATTCTCCAAACAGGGGTTCAATTCCCCTTACCGCCGCCAATTATAGTCCTCATTTGAGGGCTTTTT
>CACZPB010000128.1 GCA_902782905.1 uncultured bacterium | reverse complement strand
TTTATGTTAATATCTGATTATGGATACTAATTCGGATATAAAAAAAGTAGAGAATGAGTTATTTGATTTATTCGAATCTGATAGTGAAGTTACAGAAAGTTTGAAATCTTTTTTGAAAGCTCCATCAAAAAGAATTCGCTCAATTTTTGCAATTCTTTATTTGAAGTCAAACAACTGTGAAATAACTGATGATGTTATATCATTGTTAACTGCTGGAGAAATTATTCACAATGCCTCACTTCTGCACGACGATGTGATTGATGAGGCTGAAACCAGACGCGGAGAAACTGCAATATCAAAAAAATTTGATTCTAAAATTTCGATTTTATCAGGAGATTATCTCCTATCTGTTGCCGTAAAAATTTTATTGAAACTCAATAATGATGAAATTCTGAATACTTTTCTTAACTGCACCGAAAAGATGTGCAAAGCGGAAATTAAACAATATTTGCTAAGAGGGAAGATACCTGCCGAGAGTGAGTATATAGAAATTTGTGAAGGCAAGACATCCTCACTATTTGGAGCTATACTCAAAAGTGCGGCAATTATAAAAAATTTGGACAAAAACAGGGCAGAAAGATTTGGAACACTTTTGGGCACGCTGTTTCAGATTAATAACGATTCCTCAGAAGAATCGATTAAGTCTGATAAAAAAAATGGAATTCACACATCTTTAGAGGTTTTGGGTATTGAAAAAACCAATGCTTTAAAGGATAATTATAAAGAGGAAATGAGAGCTATTACAGGTGTTTTTCCAAATAAAACATATAGTTCAAGACTTATAGATTTGGCGGTTAATTTATGATAGATAAAGAGAAATTAAAAGCAAATATTAAAGAAACTGTTGACACTATTGTATTTGTCGTTGTAGCAGTTATTTTAATCAGATTTTTTATTGCAGAACTTCGCTGGATTCCATCCGGTTCTATGATGCCGACACTTGTTAAAGGTGACAGAATTGTAGTAGAAAAAATTACAAAATATCCGAATATAATAAAGCATCACGCATTTGAAAATACACCATCAAGAGGCGATATTATGATATTTTACCCGCCTTTTGTAAAACTGAACACGGACCCTATTTCAGTATTCAAAAGACTTACAGGATTTTTCTGCAATGATATTGCATATATTAAACGTGTTGTAGGGCTTCCCGGAGAAAAGCTTGAAATTAAGCAAGAATCTAACGGAGCGTATAGAGTTTACATAAACGACAGCCCATTAAAAGAAGAATACATAATGAGCGAATACGACTTTCATAAGTGCAAATCCGATATGTATTGCGGGCCGCTTATTATTCCTCAAGGACATTATTTTATGATGGGAGATAACAGAGGGAATTCTCTTGACAGTCGTTTTTGGGGAACTCTTCCAAGGGAAAGGTTTATTGGCAGAGCTGTATTTTTATATTGGCCGCTTACTCATATAAAAACATTCAGTAAATAGTGTATATAGAGGTAACTGATGATATACAATAATGTTTTAGAAATTATAGGCAATACGCCGATTGTTCGTTATGAGGACAATATTTGTTTAAAATTGGAGTACTACAATCCGTCAAACTCTATCAAAGATAGAGCGGCTTACTCGATTATCAAGTCAGCGATGGAGAGAGGTGAAATAAATAAAGATACGGTTATAATAGAGCCGACAAGCGGGAATATGGGAATAGGTCTTGCAATGTGTGCAGCGGTTTTAGGGCTAAAAATTATAATCTGTATGCCGGAAAGTATGTCGACAGAACGACGTAAACTAATTCAAGCATACGGAGCTGAACTTGTATTAACCCCTAAAGAGCTTGGAATGCAGGGTGCTGTAAATAAAGCAAAAGAGCTAATAGAATCAACAGAGAATTCATATATGCCAATGCAATTTGCTAATCCTGATAACCCTCTTGCGCATAAGCAAACCGCAGAAGAAATTGAAAAATCTCTTGACGGAAAGCCTTGCGTTGTAGTTGCAGGAATCGGTACGGGCGGAACAGCTGTCGGACTAAAAAAATACTTAAAAGATGCTGTTGTGTATGGAGTTGAGCCAAAAGAAAGCCCGCTTTTAACCCAAGGAAAAGCTGCCCCGCATGGCATTCAAGGAATTGGGGCGAACTTTATTCCTGAAATATGCAAAGACAATAATTTGGACGGTGTTATTACTGTTACAACTGAGGATGCGATTGATACAGCAAAAGAGCTCGCCAGAAGATACGGAGTTTTTTCCGGTATATCAGGCGGAGCAAACTTGTGTGCGGCAAAAACTATCGCTCAAAAACATTCAGACAGAACGGTAGTTGCAATTATACCTGATAATGGTGAGAGGTATTTATCTATATGGTAAGAAAAAGAACTTTACAAAAAATAAAAGAAGATATTGAGGTAATTTATCAAAAAGACCCTGCTGCAAAAAATATATGGGAAATCATATTTTGCTACCCTGGGTTTCAGGCAGTAATATTATACAGATTTGCTCACAGATTGTCAGAACTGAATGTTCCGTTCCTACCAAGATACATTTCATATTGGGCAAGAATTTTTACCGGAATTGAAATTCACCCGAGTGCAAAAATCGGTGACAGATTTTTTGTTGACCACGGAACGGGTGTTGTTATCGGAGAAACTGCCGAAATAGGTGACGATGTACTTATTTATCAAGATGTAACCCTGGGCGGAGTCGGTTTTGAAAAAGGGAAAAGACATCCTACAGTCGGCAATAATGTAACTATAGGAGCAGGTGCCAAACTTTTAGGTAATATAAAAATCGGAGATAATGTAAAAATAGGTGCTGGCGCTGTTGTATTAGAAAATGTTCCGGACAATTGCACCGCTGTTGGAGTTCCTGCAAGAATTATTCACTAACAGAATACTTTTTTAACCTGTTAAGCTCATTTATAAGCAGTTCTTTTCTCGGTTCTATATTAATTACGTCCCAAGGGAGAGGTTCGTCTTGCCTATATTCTCCTAAATAATTCGACACATCTATCATAAGTTCTTTTGCAGCAGACTTATAGGCTCCAATTTTTCCGCCTTTTTTATAAACTTCAACCAGAAGCTTTGAAATATCTTTGTCTCCTCTTGAAAGTACAGTTTGCCAAGAATCCCATTTGGGACTTGAAAATTTAGAAGCCATTCCAAGTTTATTTAAATTTTTTTCAAGATATTTCTGCTTAGCCTCAAGTGACTTTGTATCCTCTCTCATTGCCCACTGCATTGGTGTATTAGGCTTTGGAACAAAAGTAGAGAAAGAAAATTCTATATTAAATCCTTTATTTTGTGACTTAATTTTTTTTGCAAGCTCAATAAATTCATCAATATCTTTGTCAGTTTCCGTCGGAATTCCTATCATAGAATATATTTTTAACCCTTTTAGTCCGTTTTCTCTGCAAATTCTTACAGCATTTAATATCTGTTGTTCTTTAAGGTTCTTGTTTATTAGCTTTCTGAGCCTTTCACTTGCAGCTTCTATAGCAATCGTTGAGTGTTTCTGGCCTCCGAGGACAAGAGTTTGGACAAGTTCCGGATTAACCGCATCAGTCCTTAAAGATGAAATTCCAAGCTCTATATTTTCTCCATTTTCTATTTTGTCTCTTAAAAATTTCATTATCTTATTAAATTCGGGATGAGCACTAATTTGAGCTCCCAATAAAGCTATTTTGTTCGTATGTTTTAAGCCTAATTCTATCGCGTCAATTATTTTAGTATAATCATTATATCTATATGGCAAATTCAAGTATGATGCAGTACAAAATGCGCATCTGTTCATGCAGCCCCGTGATAGTTCTATAATAAAAGTATTTTTAAAATAGCTATTCTCGCTAAGAATCGGAGTATAAATAACATTTTTAAGATTAACTGTAGTTTTATTAACTTGTTTACCCTCTATATAAACTCCTTCTAATTTTGAAAGCTCATCAAGCGTTTCTTGCTTTGGAAGTCTTTTCTTTAGGATATTTAAAACATTTAAAAATATTTCTTCTCCGTCACCGATTATCATAAAATCAAAAAAAGCTTCATAAGGTATTGGATTAGTTGAAATAACCGGTCCTCCTGAGAAAATCAGCGGACAACCTTCCCCTCTGTCTCTTTTATAAAAGGGAATTTCTAATTTTTCCAAAATTTCAAACACGCCCATAAAATCAAAATCAAAAGAGAGTGAAAATGCCAAAGCATCAATAGAATTTTTGTTTATATCAATCTTATCGGTTGAAATTTTGCTTGCATTTATTCCATTAAGTTCGTCAGCAAGTTTAAACAGCCACATATACCCAAGAGAAGACAATGCAAATTCTTCAACAGCAGGATATGCCATTATAAAATTATATTCACCCGTATTTCTTTTGTACAAATAAATCTCATTCATAGTCAGTTAATTGTTTTAATATATAGTTCTTCAATTAATACGCAAACAGTTGCTGCAATTGCAGGCGCAAATATTACTCCTACGATACCCAGATACTGTGCTGTAATAAAAAGAAAAAAGTATATTATAAGAGGGTGAAGATTCAAGAACTTACTAAAAATATAAGGTCTGACTAAATTGTTTTCCGCCCATTGTGCAAATAAGAACACAAATGCAACAAGTGCAATTTTTATAACCCCCAGCTTTAAAACCGTGATTAATATTATTATAAATGCAACAGTCGGGCCTACAACCGGCACTATATCAAAAAGTCCGCTTAATAAGCCTAATAAAAGAGCATAATCAACACCCAAAAGCGCAAGACCAATTGTAACCAGAACTGCCACACTTACAATTGTAACAATCTGTGCAACTACATATCCGCCTATTTTATCAGAAATCGACTCAATAATATCATCCGCGCGATTCTTCATGTGTTTTGGAAACAGACTTAAATAAGTCTTTTTTACAAGTTCTTTATCTGCCATAAAATAATATACAATCAAACACCCCGCCAGCAAATATACAATTGCAGCGGCTAATTCCTTACTCAATGTAATTGAACTGGATAATATATCAGACGTTACAGCCGGCAGCGAAGCAGCCAATTCACTTAAATTTAGATTTTTTAACTCTGTATTTCCCATAAACGGAAGTCCGAGCAAGAATGCTTTAAAATTTTCAAAATGGTCCGGTACAGAAAGTGCAAAAGCGTGAATTTGATGCCCGCCAAGATATATTATTGGAATTAAAAACAATATAATCATAAGTAAGCTTCCAAGTATAACAACGCCGGATGCAGCAGAACGTTTCATTTTCTTAGAAAGTTTATCTACAAGAGGATTTAAAGAGCACGCTATTACATAAGATGCAAAGAACAAAATTGCAATATCTTTTATCTTTGTTATAAATATAATAAACAAAATAGTTATAACAAAAAACACTATATTGTTTACACTTACATATTTTTTTAATAAATCAATCATTTATTAACACTCCTTTTAATACAAAATCCCCTTTGCACCCTTACCCTATATTAGCATAAAATCTTAACCGTTTATATATTCTATAAAATTAAAATTAATGATAAAATACTCTTATGGATAATTTGTTAGATATTAAAAATTTATCAGTTGAATATAAAAACATAAGAAGCAATGATACAAATATTATAAAAGCAGTAAAAAATGTATCTTTCAGTATTAAGACGGGTGAAATATATGCATTGGCAGGTGAATCCGGATGCGGGAAATCTACACTGGCTAAAGCAGTTACAAAACTTTTAACTCCCCAAGCCGGTGACATTTTATTTGAAGGTAAAAGTATTCTTTCTCATTCAAAAGAGGAAGCAAAACTTTATCCGAAAGAAGTTCAAATGGTATTCCAAAACCCGTATTCCAGCCTGAACCCCAAAATGAAAATTGGTACTACTCTGAAAGAACCGTTAGACATAAACACAGACTTCTCGGCAAGAAGAAAAAGGTCAGTAATAAAAGAAACACTAAATGATGTTGGCTTGGGAGAAAACGTACTGGATTTATATCCGCATGAATTTTCAGGCGGACAGAGACAGAGAATTGCTATAGCGAGAGCTTTAATTCTTAATCCAAAGCTTCTTATTGCCGATGAGCCGGTAAGTGCGCTGGATGCAAGCATACAAGCACAAATCATTAATCTTTTAAAAGAATTAAAACAACAAAGAAATCTAACGATACTTTTTATATCACACGACCTTAATCTGATACGATATTTTGCTGATAGGGTAGGAATAATGTACTTCGGCAATCTGGTGGAAGAAAATTACACGAGCTTAATATTTAACGCACCGAAAAATGAATAT
>CACZPB010000127.1 GCA_902782905.1 uncultured bacterium | reverse complement strand
CTTACATTATTTGTAACAAATTGGGTATTGTTTGTTTTAATAGGTTGTACTGGTAAAATCTTCATTATGTTATTTTATAAACCCCTAAAAATATTTTTTGCTAGTTTTTTAAAAATCTGTTTAAAAGTTCTTTTGCGTAATCCATTTTGAATATTATATTAAGTGCAATATAGCTTACACTGCTTGCCAATATTACAACTGCTATTTTCACAATTTTCATAAGCAAGTTTGGTTCAATAAACTGATTACAAATAAACAAACCTGCTAAAAAGCTTATTCCGCCGGCAAGAAGCATTTTGCCAAAGTTTATGAAAAGTGTTTTATAGTCTAACTTAATTTTCTTGCTGATAAATAGTCCCAAAAAAGTTGCATTGAATAGGGTTATAAAAGAAGTAGAAAGCGTAATGCCTGCTATTCCCATATTCAATTCTATAATTAAAAGCCAGTTTAGAGCGGCTTTTAATGCAATAGATGACATTGCAATCAAAAATGGTGTCTTTGAATCATTGTAAGCATAATAAACTCTCGTTATTGAATCCCTAAATACGTAAGGAAGAATCGAAAAAGATAAGAAACAAAGGGCTTCTGATACCATAATTACTGCATTTGAATTAAAAGCTCCGCGTTCAAACACAACAGAAATTCCGTCTTGTGCAAGCAAAAGTATAAAGATTATCATTGGGATTGCCGCAAAAAATAAAACGCCGACACCCTTATTAAAGTACGATTTTATGGCATCTTCATTGCCTTCTCCTGCTAATCTTGAAAAAATAGGGAATAGTGGAACTAAAAAAGCCGTAACTAGAATTCCCACAGGAAACTGAAAAATCCTGTTTGCAAAAACAACAGAAGTCCACGCACCTTCTACAAGAGTAGAAGCAAAAAACATGTCTATATAAATGCTTATCTGACCTATTGTTGAGCTCAAAATCGCAGGAAACAGAAGTTCGCAAATATTTTTGAATTGTTCATTGTTTTTTATATCAAAATTGGGCTTAATTCTGTAACCTATTTGTCTCAATTTAGGGAATTGAATTAGTATCTGACACAGAGCGCCGACGGTTGTAGCTCCTGCAAGTACCACTCCGAAGTGGTCATTATGTGCAAGCGAAATCGCTATAATTACAACGAGGCTCAAAACCATTGGTGAGAGATTGGGCAGTATGTATTGTCTGTGGACTATCAAAAGCCCGTAGTAAATGCCTATTATCCCTCCGATAAGTATAATCGGTGACATTATCCTGAAATGTTCGGTTGCTAAACTCACAAGTTCAGGCGAACCTGCCGATATAATAAGCCCCATGATTTTGTCGGCAAAAATAAATCCTAAAATTGCCATAAGAGCAAAAAATATAAAAGCGGCGGTCAAAAACGTATTATATAGTCTGTTTACTACTTCGCTTGGTTTATTATCAGCGCCGACAAGCTTCGAAAAAACGGCTACCGCAGCACTATGGAAAGGTCCTCCGACACCGCCTAAGATAATGATTGCAAGGGAGGGAATTTGCAAGGCATAAAAATATGCATCAGAAACGAGCGTTGCGCCGTAAAAATTTGCAACAACCATGTCGCGTGCAAAGCCGATAAGCTTGCTTGCCACAGTAACAACAGCAATAAGCCATGCCGCTTTTAAAACGCTCGGAGCTTCATTTTTAATCGTCTTGACCTGTTGTTCTTCCATACTTTTCAACCAATTCTACGTATAAGCTAACTGAACGACCAAGTGACGGTGCATAAAATGTAACTGTATTGAACCCATCGTCAATGTATCTCGAAATATCTATTTTATAATCTCTGTGAAATACGTTTTTTGCAAGCGGAAATTCGTGGTCGCGTCCGTTAATGTTAACTGCAAGTTTTCCCGCATTGGTATCGGTGATAACAATTTGAGCTCTGCCAATAGGTGCCCAGAATCTCTGTTTAACATCCTCACCGCTTACTGTAACAGGCATGGAGCCAAGGTTTATACCTTGGTAATAATGTCTCAAAATATTGTAATAAGGCTGTTTAAGTTTTGTTGCCATGTATCCTGCGCCGAATTGGCTCATTCCGACACCATGACCAAAACCTCCGCCGTATACAATTATGCCGGTTACGTTACCGTAATTATCAAGTTTTTTCTCAAACACTGCATTTGCACTCGGTAGCGAAATCCCGTTTTTTTGGAAAACGCGTCTTATTACAAGCTCTTTCATAACTGTGTAGCATCCTCTTGCTGTAAGAATTTCTACCTCCATGATTTTCCCTGAAGCACCGCGTTTCATAACTTTTATATCTTTGATTGCCCCGATATCTTCACCCTCTCTTGGTACAGGATATACAAATCCGGTCTTTCCCTGTGCAATAAGAGTTGTTTTCAAAACTTCTTCAAGTTCTTTGGGGCTCCATTCTTTTGACCATCTGTAGTATGGTGATTCAATATCAAAAGAAGGAACTTTTACTTCGTAAAATTCTTTTGCCTTATCATCATTGTCCAATGGTTCAAATTCTGACTTGTCAGGAACAGCCTTTAAATATGGTTTTGTCGGTGCAGGAAAAATTTTTGTCTTAGGGTCAGAAAAAGCATTTGCGTAGCTTTCTGTATATCCGCCTGCTGTTGAACTATAAAGAGCCAGAATCAGCTCATTATTGTGAAGTGCGACGACTCCCTCTGTTTCCATAACAGCCCTTGTCGATAGATCTTCTTCTGTATTAGCGCCAAAATAAACCTGACTTGCTACACTGTCAACAACATTAAACTCTTTGTATGCTTGTGTTCTGGGTGTCAGGACATAATTTCTTGCTGCAACAGCTTGTGCTTTTAATGCTTCAAGTCCAAAACTCACAGGCATTTCATTCGGAACAACACCTTTTAAATATTCTTGGAGCTCAACAAGATTAACCAAATAAAATCCGTTTCTTGATTGGCTTTGTATAATTTCGAATGCTCCATGATACAGTGCAGGTTTCCCTTTTCGTTTTAAATCTCTTACTCCTAAAACGCCTTGTGGGCAAATAATTACTACATCTGTAAATTTGCCTCCGCGCCCTTTTACGGAGAGACTCAATCCGCCTTCTGTATTACGAACGTTTATGTCAGTATCGGCTGATACTTTTGAAATAACCCTGTGGCTTACCCTGTCACAAACTTCACATTCCGCGGTTCCGTATACAGTCACCTCTTGTCTTAGAACGTTTTGAAAGTTGTTGTCAGTTATTCCGACTCTAACAACGTCATAATAATTCGCACCAAAGACGCTATTAGTCAGAAACAGTACACAAACCAGTGCAATAGTTCCAATTATATTTTTTATTTTAGTTCCCAAGTTGTACCTTCCTTAGAATCTTTTAAAACAATTCCCGCTTTATCAAGAGCTATTCTTATTTTGTCAGCGATTTCCCAATTCTTCTCAGCTCTTGCGCTCTTTCTTTTTTCAATTATTTCTTCCATTGAGCTAAAGTGTTCACCAAGTTCTGAACTTATTTCTTCAAGGTTTGCTGAAAGTTCTTCTTCCGAAAGTGATGCCTTATCGAATGTGAAACCTAATGTTTCCGCAAGTTTTGCCAGTAATGTGAATGCGTAAGGAACATCTTTGTTTGCTTTACCGGTAAGGTCAAATAAAACAGCAAGTGCCTTTGAGGTATTCAAATCATCATCCATCGCTTCCACAAATTCTTTATACTCATCCAATTCTGTTATATTAAGTGCTTTGTCTATTGGAGTGCGCTTTGCGTTCAGCATTCTCTTTACTCCGTTTGCGGCAGCTTGGAGTGCTTCATCCGAAAACTCTACAGGCATTCTGTAGTGGTTTGTAAGAATAAAGAATCTTATTGTATTGGCATCATAATTTTTGAGCAAATCATCAATTGTTAAAAAGTTGCCCAAAGATTTTGACATTTTTTCTTTGTTAATGGTTACAAAGCCGTTATGTAGCCAGTAGTTTACGAACTTGCACCCGTTTGCACATTCGGATTGTGCAATCTCATTTTCATGGTGCGGAAAAATTAAATCTGCACCGCCAGCGTGAATATCTATGGTTTTGCCTAAATATTTTCTGCTCATGGCTGAACACTCAATATGCCAGCCCGGACGCCCAATCCCCCACGGAGAGTTATAGCCGAATTTCGGGTCTTTTTTCCAGAGTGCAAAATCAAGCGGATCTTCTTTTTGTTCCCCAACTTCAATTCTTGCGCCACTCTCCAATTGGTCAATCGGCTGTTTAGAAAGATATCCGTATTTTGAGAATTTTTTAACTCTAAAATAAACATTACCGTCAGCCTCATAAGCAAATCCTTTGTTTATCAAATCTTTATTCATTGCAATCATCTCACCCAATGTTTTTGTTGCAAAGGGTTCAATGTCTGGAGGTAAATTATTCAGTTTTTTCATGGACTCACTGAATTTTTGATACCAGAATTTTGAAACTTCTTCCGGAGTTTTTCCTTCATTTTCAGCTTTTTTAAGAATCTTATCATCTACATCGGTTACGTTTCTGCAATAAGTAACGTCATATCCTTTAAATTTTAGATATCTGTATAGAACATCCCAAGTTATATAACATCTTGCATGTCCAAGATGCGCATTATCATAAACTGTTGGTCCGCAAACATACATTTTTACTTTATTTTCTTCTATAGGTTTAAATTCTTCAACTTGATTTGTGTATGAGTTATGTAATTTCATCATAAAAAAGCTCCCCTTTTACAAGAATTTTACTATAAAAACGCATAAAATGTAAACGAAGTTGAGCAATAAATTAAGTTATTAACCGGCTAATAGCTATCCTATTGTGTTATATTCAGCTAATTAAATTTGAAGAATTTAATTTAACAACAAAAACCCTATATTCAAATATGTAGCAAACAAAATCCAAATTATGTATGGAATTAAAATTGAGCCTGCAAGTTTTGATACAAGGAAGAATCTTCTTAACATCAAGATTGCAAAAATATCCATTAATATAATTATTCCAAGCGCAAGCTTAATATTCTGCTCAACAAAGAATGCCGGAGACCAAGCGAGGTTTAAAAACATCTGTAAGACAAAGTAAATGTAGCCCGTAAATTTTTGGGTTCTTGAAAATTTGATTGTGTATAAAATTAGCGCAGCCAAAAGCGTTGCATACAATATTATCCACGCAGGCGGGAAAACCCACGCAGGCGGGGTCAAAAACGGTTTTATCAAATTGTCATACCAAACTGTATCAAACATATTTTTATTGTTTGATATTTCCGGAAACCTTTCAATGCTCTATATGGCTACTTCTTTACGACAAAAGAAATCCATTGGTCTTGAGAAATTGTGTCTATAATTCTAAGCCCTTCTCTTTCTATTGCTTCCAGAACTACAGTTTTTTTCTCATCCAGAATCCCGCTCAGAGAAAGAATCCCGTCTTCTTTCATAATGTTTTTCAAATCACCCATAATTTCCGCTAAAACATTGTGAAGAATATTTGCACAGACAAAATCGTATTTCTCACTCAATTTGTCAGCGGTTTTTAGCTCGAAAGTGCAAATCTCATTATTTTTTGATGCGTTTTCTATCGCTACATCAATAACCGTATCATCGTTATCGCAGCCGTAAGCCGAGGAAGCGCCGAGTTTTTTTGCAAGGATTGCGAGAATTCCTGAGCCGGTGCCAATATCTGCCATAGAATCACCTTGCTTCAGGTATTTTTCAAGAGCTTTCATACAAAGCTGGGTTGTTTGGTGTGTTCCTGTTCCAAATGCGCACCCCGGATCGAGAGTAATTGTGATTTCGCCTTCCTTTGGTCTATACTCAAGCCAGCTTGGGACAACTGTAATTTTCTCTGTAACGTGAGTTACTGTCCATTTTTCTTTCCATTTTTGAGACCAGTCTTGATTTTCCTTCTCATCAAGCGTAATTTCCCAACTTCCGAGTTCTTCATCCGAAAAACCTCTTGATTTAAGAATATCGCGTTCTGTTTTTAATACTTCCGTCGGGTCTTTGTCAATAGAAGTCAAAAATACTCTCAAAGTACCTTCTGTAGTTGAAACCATTTCTAAGTCTTTATAAGTTTCTTCAGAGAGAACAACCCCTTCGCAGTCAAAGTTTGTGAAACAAATATCAGATACAATATCTTCCATTGCAGGGTTTATAGAAATTTTTAATTCAAAATAGTTGTTCATAAATCCTTACCTATATCTTGAAAAATGTTTAATATTCGTTAAAATGTGAATACAGTCAATTGCAGCGCTAATGCCCTCACCCGTACCCTAACTAAATAAGGTTTTGAGTGCGAGAACTAATGCTGATAATAGTATTAGTTCTTTTTCGCGGATTTACCCCTAACCTTCGATAAATTTTCCCATTGCTCTGAATTTGTCGTATCTTTTTGCTCTCAATTCGGTGTTTGATAGCTTAGAAAGTGATTCAAGAGCTTTCACAATAGATGATTTCATAGCTTGAGCGGTTTCATTGTAGTCAGCATGAGCACCGCCTAAAGGTTCAGAAATTTCTTCATCTATAATTCCAAGTTCAAGCAAATCTTTTGAAGTGATTTTCAAAGCTTCCGCAGCGTCTGCAAATCTTGAAGCATCTCTCCAAAGAATAGAAGCACATCCTTCCGGAGAAATAACAGTGTAATAAGCATGTTCAAGCATCATTACGCAATCAGAAACTGCTAAGCCCAAAGCTCCGCCGCTACAGCCTTCGCCTGATATAATTGAAACGATTGGCACATCAAGCTTTGACATTTCTCTGAGGTTCATTGCAATTGCGGCACCTTGTCCGGTTTCTTCCGCTTTAATTCCGGGATATGCCCCCGGAGTATCAATGATTGTAACAATAGGAATGTTAAACTTGTTAGCGTGTTTGAACAATCTTAATGCTTTTCTGTACCCTTGAGGCTGTGGCATGCCAAAATTGTATTCCAAATTTTCTTTTGTACTTTTTCCTTTTTGAATACCTATTATCATAACAGGTTTTCCGTCAATCTTTGCGAGTCCGCCTATTATGGCTCTGTCATCCATGCCTTCTCTGTCACCGTGAAGTTCAACAAAATCTGTACACATCAAGTTTACATAGTCTAAAAACTTTGGTCTTTCGGGATGTCTTGCAATTTGTAATTTCTGTGAAGGTTTCAATTGTGAATATAACTCCTTTTTCTTGTCTTCCGCCTGTTTCTCGAATGATTGTATTTGCTCATCCAAATCCAAGCCTGAGTTTTCACTCAACTGTTTTAGTTCTTCAATCTTATTTTGTATATCAATGATTGGTTTTTCAAAATCCATTACTAAAGCCATTTAACTTACCTCTATTAAGCTCTATTTGCCGTTATTTGTCTCTTTTTAGAACTATACTCCGTGCATTTCTAAAATATTAGCCAGTGTTTTTCTTAAATTTTTTCTCTTAGAAACGATATCAACCTGTCCGTATTTGAGAAGATATTCTGCGGTTTGGAAATCTTCCGGAAGTTTTTGTCTTATTGTTTGTTCAATTACCCTTCTGCCAGCAAAGCCGATTCTTGCACCTTGCTCTGCAATAATGATATCGCCCAATGTTCCAAAACTTGCTGTAATACCGCCAAAAGTCGGTTCTGTAAGAAGGTTAATATAAAGAATTCCTGCTTCATCAAGTTTTCCGGCAGCACATGACGTTTTTGCCATCTGCATAAGAGAAAGTGCACTTTCCTGCATTCTGGCTCCGCCGGATGATGTGACTGCAAGCATAGGAATTTTAAGCTCGAGCGCTTTTTCCATAATTCTTGTAACTTTTTCTCCTACAACACTGCCCATTGAGCCGCCCATATATTCAAAATCCATAACCGCAGCTGCAATTTTATGCCCCTTTATTTGTCCCACACCGGTAATAACAGCTTCATCCAAGCCGGTTTTCGCGTGTGCTTTTTTGAGTCTCTCAGCATAGGATTCTGTGTCGACAAAATTCAAAGGGTCGGTAGGAAGTACGTTTTTGAACATTTCTTCAAAACTGCCTTCGTCAAACAGCTGATGAATTCTTGTTCTTGCGTTTATTCTGTAATGATAATCGCAGTGAGGACATACCATCATATTTTCTTCAACTTCTGATTTGAGAAGCTGAGTATCACAGTGAACACATCTCATCCATAAATCAGGAGTATCACTGTCTACGCCTTTAATTTCTTTTGCTCTGCGCTCTATTTGTGCTTCTTTTCTTTTGTCAAACCATTCTTGTATTGTCATATTTTTTTTCGGTTAAACCGTCCTTTTCATCTATTTTGGTAAATAAAAAACCTATCCCAGTCTTACCTACATTTTACACCAAACATACTAAAGATTGCCACAAATTGATGTTTGTTAACATTTTGTCATATTTAAGAAAAAAAGCAGATATTCATCTGCTTTTTACACTAATCCTTCTTTTAAAGCTTTAACCGCAGCCTGAGTTCTATCATCGACAACAAGTTTTTGTATTATATTACAAACGTGAGCTTTTGCTGTATGTTCGCTTATTGTAAGAGTTTGGGCTATTTCACTGTTAGACCGCCCATCAACTACAAGCTTTAAAACTTCATATTCTCTTTGAGTGAGATTAGCATGGTTTTGTTTGAAAGCGGCTCTTGATAATTGTCTTGAAGGAATTATTCCGCTGTTTTTATCACGGATAAAAGGTACAACGTGCGGGTCAATCCACATCGCACCGTCACGTACCATTTTTATAACGTACATCAAATAATCAGTGCTAATATCTTTTATAACGTAAGCATTGGCTCCTGCTCTGAGCGAGGCTTCAAGCTCCGAGTCATTAATATGCGAAGTTAGCATTATAACTCTAATATTGTTATTGTTTTCTAAAATTTGTTTAGTTGCATCAATCCCTGAAATATCAGGCAAACCAATATCCATAAGTATAATGTCAGGTTTAATAAGCTTAGCTTTTTCAACAGCTTCCTTGCCGTTTATAGCTTCACCTATTACCTCCATTTCTGGATAATCATTAAAAAGCGATTTTATGCCAATTCGCATCAATTTTTGATCTTCTACCAATAATATTTTTATTTGCATAAAAACCTCCTAAAACTTACTCCCTCGTCCGGCGGGAGAGGTACATAATCACATATAACCTTTTCCTCGCCCGCGACATCCATTCGGCGGTAGAGGATGTCCGAAGGACAGGTGAGGGAATGGTGAGGGGGCAATAAAAAGCCCCATTTTAATATAAAATGGTTTTTATTCAATATAAATTGTCGTTATAAAATAAACAAGGAAGTATATTTGCTACTTTAAACTTAGAAATATTTTTTTAATGATTCCTGCAAATCTATAATCTTCAAATGATTTTCAAGCATAGCTTGGTTTCTGCCATCATAAGCTTTGTCTTAGTTGTCATTCTCATCTATTGCAAGATTAAAATATTTTACAGCTTCATCCAGTTTGTCCTGCAAGTAATAAGCCATACCAATCAGTGTGTATTCAACTTCTCTTTTTTCGGAAAATTTAAGAGCAGACTGAAAGTATTCTATAGCCTTGTCAAAATTTTTTTCGAACTGTGCAACACATCCCAAACCTCTTAAAACGACAGCATTTTTGCTATCCAAGCGGTATGCTTCCTCCAAAGAGCTTTTTGCTGAATCGTATTCATACTTGTCATATTCTGCTTTTGCACTCTCTATCAAATCAAAAAGACGAATTTTTGTATTCATTCGCCTGAAAAAATCAGTTATTTTATTAAGCTTCTCTAATTCTTCTTCCATAACTATTGAATAGTGTGCATTTTTTCAAAAATGCCTTTTTTCTGAACCCAAATTTCAAGTTCTAATCTGTTACCTTCTTCTATCAAGGCATTTTTTAAATCTTTAAAGTTTAGTTCCGAAGTTTTTATGTCACAGAGCATGAACATTACAAAATGTCCTTGCATTAATGTCTGCTTAATATCTTCAATATTAACCTTATATTTTGCAAGCAGTGTTGACACACTTGCTACAATTCCGACTTTGTCTGATCCTGAAACTGTTATAATAATTTTATTTTCGTCCATATTGTCCTCTTATAAAAGGAAAGTCTTGCAAAGTGTGCAAGACTCAAAAATATACATTTACCCCACTTACTTTATACCACATGTTTCATACTAATGTCAACCCCTTAAAATCATATTAAAAGGGTATTTTATGAAACATGTAAAATTCACGCCTGACCTGTATTTTGGGTTTATGTATCTTATATTAATCAGCGAACAAGCAAAAAAAAAGAGCATGGTATTTTTAAACCATGCTCTCTTTTTTTTATTATGCATTTTCTGCTAATTTTTCTCTGACAAGTTTCTCAACTGTATTTAAAATATCAGGATTTTCCGCCAAGAATTCTTTTGCCTTATCTCTGCCCTGTCCCAATTTTTCATCGTTAAAGCTAAACCATGAACCTGCTTTTTTAACAATATCCAAATCTACGGCAACATCCAAAATATTACCGATTTTGCAAATACCCTTGCCAAATATGATATCAAATTCAGCTGTTCTAAAAGGAGGTGCAACCTTGTTTTTCAAAACTCTGACTCGAACATGGTTACCGACATCTTCTCCATCGCCTTTTAAGCCTTCTACTCTCTTTATTTCCATACGAACAGACGCATAGTATTTCAGTGCATTACCACCTGTTGTTGTTTCAGGATTTCCGTACATTACACCGATTTTTTGTCTTAATTGGTTTATGAATATAACAGTAGTATTTGTTTTTCCGATAATACCTGTAAGTTTTCTAAGAGCTTTGGACATTAATCTTGCTTGCAAGCCCATTTGTTGGTCTTCCATAGAGCCTTCGATTTCAGCTTTCGGAACAAGAGCCGCTACAGAGTCAACAACAATTATGTCAACAGCGCCAGAACGAACGAGTTCTTCTGTGATGTCAAGAGCTTGCTCCCCTGTATCCGGCTGTGAAATAAGAAGTTCATCAATGTTTACGCCAAGGTTTCTTGCATATTCTGGGTCAAGAGCGTGTTCTGCATCAACAAATGCAGCAATCCCGCCTTTTTTCTGGCATTCGGCAACAATGTGTTGAGCGAGAGTCGTTTTACCGGATGATTCTGGACCATAAACCTCAATAATACGACCTCTTGGAATGCCGCCGACACCCAAGGCCACATCAAGAGCAAGAGCACCGGTTGGAATTGTTTCGACGCTGACAGCCGGCTTATCACCAAGCTTCATAATCGCGCCTTTTCCAAAATCTTTTTCAATTTTATCAATAGCCAACTTTAGGGCTTTTTGTCTTTCATCGGATACAGCTGCTTTTTCTTCTTCTTTTACTGCCATACTAAACTCCTTAATGTCACTTTTTTATTAAAGCAATATATTATTTTCTTCTTCTTTTTTAATATAGAACCCTGCAACAAGAGGCTTAAAGCTGTTTAAAATATTTTTCAGCTTAAAGTTTTCTTTGTTGAGTTCATTAACTTTGTTTTTGAGATTTTCGTTTTCGGTTTTGCAACGTACAAGCTCAAGTACAACGTCATCCATGCCTTCAAGTTTCTCATCAATAAGCTTTGTCATGGATGTTGTGATGTTATTTTCCATTTTATTTAATGTTTCAAGTAAACCATTCACAACGGCTTGTGAATTTGGTTTTGTCATAACGGGTAATGCCACTTTTTTATCCTTCTCTTTCCCAGCTAACTTTGCATTTCTTAATTTCTTTACTTCATCTACAGAAAAGTATATTTGACCTTTTTGGTCTTTTTTAGGGGTTACTGATGTTTTTTTGCAAAGCTCAACTATCTCTTTATTATCAATATTCAATATTCTTCTAACATCATTTGGTAACAATACTCTATTAGATTCAGAATTCATGCCCAAAATCCCCTCTTTTCATCTCCAATATATATCCTACATAATAAATTTTTTATTTTCCACTATTTGTTACAAATGTTTAAGAAACTCTGTCTTTATCTATTCTTTACACCTAATCTATTGACCTTTATGAAGAAAATAGGATATTATAGAAACATCAAAATGAATGGAGGGAGAGTATGGATTTTCAACACCAACCTATGAATGGCGCAAAATACACGGATGAAGACATAAAAAAACTAATAAAAGAACATAATGTTCAATTTATTAAGCTTCAATTTGTTGACATTAACGGACAGGTAAAAAATTTGGCAGTGCCATCTGAGCATATTGACAGAGTCTTGAACAATGAAATTATGCTTGACGGATCTTCCATTAAAGGATTCAGAAATATTGAAACATCCGATATGTTCTTCTTTCCTGACAAAAACACTTTCCAGATTCTTCCTTGGCAAGAGCACGACGGCAAAAATTCCGCAAGACTCATTTGCGATATCTATAATGCAGACGGAACACCATTTGAAGGGTGTCCGAGATGCAACCTAAAAAGACTTATGGCAGAAGCTCAGAAACTCGGGCTTTCAATGAATGTCGGTCCTGAAGCAGAATTTTTCTTGTTTGAAAAAGATGAAGAAGGGCATGTTACAACAATAACCCATGATAGGGCAGGATATTACGATGTAGGTCCTGATGATTTGGGAGAAGAAGTTCGCTCTGATATCGTTAGTACACTGCAAGATATGGGATTTGACATTGAAGCTTCTCACCATGAGGTTTCTGACGGACAGCACGAAATCGATTTTAAATATTCTGATATTCTTACAACAGCAGATAACGTTGTAACATTCAGAATAGCAGTAAAAGCTATTGCCGCTCAATACGGACTTCACGCAACATTTATGCCTAAGCCGATTTTTGGAATTAACGGCTCAGGCATGCACTGCAACATCTCTCTTGCAGACTTAAAAGGTAAAAACGCATTCTACGATCCAAAAGCTGAATACCAGCTTTCGGATACGGCAAAATACTCAATCGGCGGTATGTTAAAACACATCAAGAGCATAACTGCAATTCTTAACCCTACGGTTAACAGCTACAAACGTATTGTTCCGGGGTATGAAGCTCCTGTATATATGGCTTGGTCACTTGCTAACAGAAGTGCACTCTTAAGAGTTCCTGCAAAACGTGGCGTTTCTACCCGTGTAGAACTTCGTTCGCCAGACCCGAGCTGCAACCCGTATTTAGCGTTTGCAACAATTCTTGCAGCATGTCTTGATGGAGTAAGGAACAAAATTGAGCCGCCAAAACCGGTAGAAGCAAATATTTACAAACTTTCTGACAGAGAACGTAAAAAAATGAGAATAGAATCACTCCCAGGAAGCTTGAAAGAGGCACTTGATAATATGGAAAAATCTTTAATTGCAAAAACGGCACTGGGTTCGCACATTTTAGATGAATTCTTGACTGCGAAAGGTATGGAATGGGATGATTTTAGAACCTATGTTTCTCAGTGGGAGCTAGATAAGTACTTGGCAAGATACTAGGGTAAAATTTCATGAAACGATTTTTCTGTATAGCTTTAATTAGTATGTTTGCGTCAACAACGCTTGCCGCAATTCCCGTTCGGGAGCTTAAGAATCCGCCTCAAGGAACATTCAAAAAAACAAGAAGCGGTAAAATAGTTCAGTACGATAAAAAAGGCAAAAAAATCGGCGTTTATAAGCTGCAAAGCGGAACACTTGTGAGGGTAAAATGAAATTCAACCTTGATTTAGCAAATATAAACTACATAAAAATACTGTTTAAAGACAGGCAAGGAAGCGCTCACTGTATTAAATCCGCAATAAAAATTATGGGTGAAAAAGAAATTTACGCTTGTACAAAATACGAAGAAGGACTCATAATCCCAGCCCCACAAGATGTTACTCTAAGCTTTGTTTGCGACAACGGTCTTTACAGAACAAAAACAAGACTTTTGGTCGTAAATAAGGAAGATCCGTATATTTATTTTTCTCTAAATACCCCTGACGGGCTTGAATATCAACAAAATAGAGAATACTTTAGAATAAAACTTGAAGAAAAAGCCGTGATTTCTTTTGTCACAGAAGAAGAACAACAGATTTCTATATCTTCAATAACACACGATATTTCAGCAAACGGTGTTAGAGTTGTGCCAACAAAAAGAACGGCTTTTCCGGAAAATGTAAATATAGAAATCCAGTTTCCAACCAGAACAATCAGTGTAAGAGCAAAATTTATAAGAGAAGATGAAGACGACAATATATACAAAGCATCATTTTGTTTTACCGACATTGCTCCAAAAGATATGGACTATATTTCACAAGTGTGCATAAAAAAACAACTGGAATATAAACGCAGCACTATTGTTTAAATTATAAGCAGTAATTTTCGAACGAAAAACTCCTAACCCTGTTTATATTTTTTTATATTCTTATTATGTAACGAATTGTAAATTTTCTTAAAAAAATCCTAAAGTTTTTGAAAAATTTGCCGATAACATTAATACAAATAATAGGGAACGGATAATATGTCAAGCTCGTTTAATCTTAATACGTTTTTAAATGAACAAAATTCTTATATGAATATGAAGTTCACTGCGGCTGAAAATGGTAAAGCCGCTATGGAAGAACGTGATATTGAACGTGCAAAAGAAGCTGTAGAAAACACAAATAAATTTCTGGGTCTTACACTCGGTGAAAAAATGAAAGAACTGGGTATCGGCGAAAGAGTTATGCAGCAAGTGGTTGATACTGCAACCGGACTCGTTACGGATATTATAGACCCGCTTACCGACTACTTGAATAAATACGAAAAAGTCTTTGATCAAGAAATGTATAAAACAGAAATTCAAAGCTATGCAAAACAAATGTTCTTTTCCGGTCAGGCACTAAAAGAAGAAGCTGCATCAAACGTTGTCGGTCAAAGATTTGTATATGATATGTAAATTTCCTTCTCCTTTTTTACGATAAACAAAAAGCCTGTTCTTTATTAAAGAACAGGCTTTTTAATGTAGACAATATTAAACTATAAAGCTGCTTTAGCTGTTTCAACAACCAATTCAAAAGCTTCTTTGTCATTTACTGCAAGGTCAGCAAGCATTTTTCTGTTAACTTGAATATTAGCTTTTTTGCAAGCATTTACAAATCTTGAATAGCTCATACCTTGTTCTCTTACTGCTGCATTGATTCTGACAATCCAGAGTCTTCTCATGTTACGTTTTGTAGCACGTCTGTCTCTGTAAGCATACTTAAGAGCTTTCATTACAGCGATGTTAGCTACCTTAAATATTCTGCTTCTTGCACCCTTGAAGCCCTTTGCGAGCTTTAATATTTTTTTGTGTCTGTTACGACATACATTTCCACGTCTTATTCTCATCTTTCAACACTCCTATCTTGCATACTTCTTGTAAGGT
>CACZPB010000126.1 GCA_902782905.1 uncultured bacterium | reverse complement strand
TCACCAAGCTCTTCAGCTTCCATAATTAATTCACGTAAAGGAAGCAAAGCTCTTTGGACTCTTAAAACACCTAAAGCTGCTGCAGCACCTGCTCTTACTAAATCATTTTCTGAACGGTTCTTCATAACATCAATAAGCGCAGGAACTGCCTTTGTATCATTCAATTTGCCCAAAGAAGTTACTGCGTATATTCTTACGTTTACCCATTCGTCATATAACATGTTAATAATCTTATCAACGCATTTTTTGTTGCCGATTTCGCCCAAAGCTCGTGTAGCATCGCATCTTACGTTAACTTTTTCGTGGTCTAAAGACTTCATCAAAGCATCTGTTGCAACATCACCGATTTCAATAAGCGCATCTGTTGCAGTGATACAAACTTGTGAGTTTTCATCGTTCAAAGCTTCTACAAGCGGCTCAACAACAATCTTACCGCCCAAACGGCCAAGTGCACGTGCTGCACGAACTCTTACGTCAACGTTTCTGTCCTCACGTAAAGATTCGATTAAGTGCTCTGTTGCTTTAGAATCGCCCAATTCACCCAATGCACGAGCTGCATATAAACGAACAGAGCCGTTTTTGTCATGTTTCAAAACATTTATTAACGGTTCAACAGCTTTAGAATCACCCATTTCTCCAAGAACACGGGCAGCATTATATCTAACTTTTTCAGAACTTGAACCCATCAGGTCATTAATAAGTTCTTGAAAAGTTTTCTTTACTTGTTTCTTTTTGCTGCTTACTGTAATTGTCATACACTTTACCTCCAAATGTAAACATAATTATCTAACTTCTACACAGTTATATAAAGTTTTATTTTTTATAAAAGTTGCTCTTTTTTTTCGTTTTGTTAAGTTTTTGTTACATACCAGTTTATTTAGGGTATTTTTTACACTTAATCTCAGCTATATTAATATATCATATTTTTACATTTTCATGTCTGTTCATGTGGAAAATTTTTACAAAACTTTATTTTTGTTCAAGTCAAATCAAGGTGAAACAAGTGCTCTGTTTGCATTACGCCCGCTTTACATAAATTAATATTTAGTACCCACTGGGGATAGTAATACAGAACTCGCTGCCCTTGTTTATTTTTGTTTTTACCTCTATTTTTCCCTTGTGTTTTTCTATTATTTTTTGAGATATCGCAAGCCCCAAACCCGTTCCTACACCGACTCCCTTGGTCGTATAGCCCGCGTCAAATATCTTCTCAGGCTCTTTTATTCCGCATCCGTTGTCTTTTATTTTTACAACAAGGTTCTTTTTCTTATAATCCGTATCAATCCTAATCTTGCCTTCGCCCTTTATTGCGTGAGTTGCATTGACTAATATATTCATAAATACCTGATTTAGCATATTAGGATAACACTTTATCGGAGGCAGTTTGCCGTAATGCTTTTCTATCTCGATACGATTTTTTGTTTCATGCCGGATTAAATCGAGTGTCAAATCAATCTCTTTATTGATATCCGCATCCTGAAGCTCTGCCTCATCTAGCCTTACAAACTTTCTTAACGAAACGACAAGTCTGTTTATTCTGTCTATTGCCTCCGAATCAATCTCGTTAACCTCCTTTAAAAGCTCGGCTAACTCCTCATCTTTTATCTGTCCCAAGAGCTTTTTGGCTATTTCGTTATTCGATTTTATTGAAGCCACTGGCGTATTGATTTCGTGCGCCACGCCGGCCACCAGTTGACCGAGAGATGCCATTTTTTCAGAGTTGATAAGTTGTAACTGAGTCTCCTTAAGCTCTTTAAGCGTCTTTGTAAGGTTATGCACCATCTGCTCATTTTTCTTATATAATTCTGCCTGCATTATTGCGTTACCAAGCTGAGAAGATACACCCTCCAAAACCTCTAAAGTATCATCCAGTTTTACTTTTTGCTTTGTTAAGAGAACTATTATTCCTATTAAATCAGCTCTATGATAAATAGGAAGGACTATTCTCTGCACATTTTCCCTGAACGGTTCCGCCTCGGTATACTCTTTTCTGCAAGTAAGGCATGACACTTTTGCTGCATTAATCGAATTTAGAACATTCTTGTCAAAAGAAATCTGTTTACCAACTTCTTTTTTAGGGATAGCTTCACTTATCTTAAATTTGTTATCACCTGTTTTTGCTGCATAAGAAGCTTTGAATGCGCCAAACATTTGCGAAAGCTCACTCAGGACAGATTTCAAAATAACTGATGTGTTTATGGATTCTCTAATAATATTGGAAACATTATTAAGCAATAAAAGCTTCATTGCCTGCGATTGCGCCTGATATTTAACTTTTGATAGGTTTTTGTTTTCTTCTATGAGCATGTCAATCTTTTTTTGATAAGCTGCATTGTCAGACAATAGATTTTCATAATGAATTTTTGCCGTAACATCAGTCAGCACAATCATTGTATAAATTCCGCGCTTGGTAGAATTCATATCAAAATAGTAGCTGTTGTTATCAATTGTTTGATACATAACATGCGCTGACATATCTTCCTCGGATTTTAGCGCCTGCAAAATTGGTGAATGGACGGAAAAATCGTTGCTCTCAAGCGCGTAAACATCATAATAAAGCTTGTGAGAAAACTTTTTTACGCTGTCAAAATCCGGAAAAATCCGCTTAAATACGTTATTTCTAAAAACGCACTCTCTGTTTTCATTCAATACTATTACTGCACTATTGAATTTGTTAAATAAATCAAACTTCCCCATAACAATATAATACTGGGAATTGAGCATGAAGGCAATGGGGTAAATGTATTTGGCTTGCATTAAAAACTACAAGCTTGGCGGGTGGGGCGGGAGTAAATGTATTGGGTTTGGCGTAGTGACTACCAACTTGGCGTCATTGCGAGGGCGATTAGCCCGAAGCAATCCAGACTTATAGGTCGGATTTAATAATCCGACAAAAACTATAAGGCAATTTTTTAATTCAAAAATACTTTATATATATAAATAAATAAAATAAGGTTAGATAAAGGTTGTAGAAATTCAAAGTCCGACAGTTTAGCCGGACTTTTCTTTTTGACAAGATATTGAATATATAAAAAGTTATGGCGATTCTCAAGCGACAAAATTAATATTTTCGCTTCAGAATGACGATATATTTTGCAGCCTGTTTTTTTATCTTGTAGCAAGTCAGCATAGCAAAACCGGCAATCTCACAAAAAACGGTTTGCCACTGGCTCTCTTGACTTTGCGCCGCGTTGCACAAGCACTTATTAACTTTTGTAACAAAAATTTTAAAAATCCTAAAGTTTTTCAAAAAAATACCGTAATACAAAATATAAGGAGCAGAATATGTCAGAAGATTTTAGAGATGAAAAGAATGAAGCAGGGATTGAACAAGCAAGCCAACAAGCCTCAGGACAACCAAATGAAGGCAAAATAATTGATGAGGCTAATTACAGAATTCGTGCACCCAGAGAAAAAGGACCTGCTGCAATAGGTAAAGGCGGAGACCCCTTCTTCAGACGCATAAACGCTTCTAAAGAACAGCTTTTTGAACTTATGGAAGAAACTCAAACGATTCAAGATTGGGTTCAGAGGGAAACGTGCAACAACGTAGCTTTGACCTGTCTTGATAACGAAAATCTGAAAGAAATTTATTTTCAAATAAAGGACGGATTCGGCGAATTCGGAAGAATTACACTTATGGGATTCAAGACACCTTCAGGTGTAGAGATACCGAGGTTAAAGATTTACGATACAGACGGCGAAGTTATACAGGTTCTGACAGGCCCGCTCGCGATTGATGAGCTTAACAAGAGGGCTCTTGCGTATAAAAATACACAAAGCGGGTACGAAAGCGTTCCGCTTGAAGGCAACGAAGCTATGGAGAGCGGTGTAATCGGCGATTACAGCGGAAATCCTGATGATTATACTACTTAGTACTCTTTTTTAGTACAATTCCGTTCAGCTTGCAAAAAGAGGTTAAAACTCCGAGTTCTTCCTTAATCTTCTTTTGAAGATACGGATGTTCTTCAGCAATCGGAACAGACTTGGCGAGCTGGAACATTTTAAGTGTCTGTTTTATATAAAGAGCTCTGTTCGGTGTTTTGGGAAGCGCCAGCTCCTGATAGAATTTTGCATAAAGAATATAATCTTTGATTAGCAAATCTTCAAGATTAAACTGTTTTGCGATAAATATAGACTTTTCAATATAAACTTTTGCCGACTCAAAATCTTGCTTTGCGATATAAATTTCGCCAATCAACCTGTTAAACAGTGCTATAAAGTAGTAGTTATTGATATTTGGACCCTGAGCTATATCAAGAGCCTTGGTTGCAATATCCAGAGCAAATTGAGTACCTTTTGTTACAAGTTTTATTTGAGCTATCAGATACCATGAGAGAAGAACTCCCGTTGCAATTTTTTCTTTTGCAAAATAAGCGACCTGCTCCTCTAGAATTTCAAGAGCTTTTTTGGTGTCATTCTTCTCTTTGAGAATTTTTGAGAGCATTGTTTTAAGAATATTTTTTGTAAAATTATCGTTAACATTATTTGCGTATGCTACAACATTAAAGAGTTCGGAGTATATGCTGTCATAATCGTGTTTTCTGAATTTGTTAATAATATCAACAAAATTCCATCTTGAAACAATAAAGCTGTCCATGGTATCCAGAGGAAACTCCTTCAGGATATCATCGAGAATTTTTTCAGAAGTTTTAATATCGCCTTTTACTGTGTTTGCAAGCGCAAGTGCAAGATGCACACGGCAGAGAGTCAGAGGATTTGTAATCTTATTCTTCTCAATAATTTCAAAAATAAGCTTTATAATATCAAACATCCTGCTATCACCTTGGAAAGTAAGAGCTTCGGCAAAATCAAAATATGTTTCAACCCATTGTTTGTACAAATCGCTGATTGAAATAACATGCGTATTTCTACCCTTTGCAAGATACTTTTCAAACACAGGCATAATTTCAGTGTCAACAAGGTTAACAACCTGTCCGTAATTTCCGAGGCAAACATAAGGTCGGATTTGACGGGATTTTACAAGCGCACGTTCCAATTCCATATCATCAGAAAGCTTATTCAGAACACTATCTGCGCACTCTATCACTCCCCAATAATTTCCGCTTTTCATTGAAGCAGAAGCAATATAACCCAAAAGCTCGATATGGAGATAATCTTCACTATCTTCAAGCATCATAACCGCATTTTGCAAATATTCAAACGCAGCCTCATGGTTAATCGGCTCCAATAGCTTGCCTACACGGGTATAAATATTCTTTTTAACCTTTTGGTAGAAAGGACTTGTTTTGTGTTCAATAAGCTTCAAGGCTTGCTTTTGCGCTATTATATACAGCCCTATATCGCCTACATAACTTGCCTGTTTCATCAAAACTGTCCAAATCTCAAAAGCCTTATCATTGTTGTTCAATTTTTGAAGAATATATCCCAATAAAGCGACAGAAGATTGCTTATAAATACTGAGCGTTTCGTAGAGAATATTCAAAATTTCTTCAAAATATTCATCATTTTTAACGACAGCAACAATAGATTTCCAGATGCTCGTAGTCTTAAATTCAAACGAAAGATTGTTAATTTGAACAATAAAACCGCCCTGTACAAGAGTTTCAATAATTCTTTCAAACTCTCCCTGCGAGTTGTTATCAAAGTGCTCTAACATGGCAGGGCAAAACTTTGTACCTAAAACAGACATTGCAGATAGCATTCTATAAGCAGCAAGGTCTGCTTTTTTCAAAATATTAAATCTTTCCTCAACTATTGCATCCAAATTCAAATATCCGGAAGGTTTTAAGCCGTAATTTCGGATATCTTTATAGAGAAGCACTAACTGTTCAATAACAGCAGGATTGCCTGCTGAGACAGAAAACGCGGTTTTTGAAAATTCCGTACTTTCTTTAAAATCGCTAAACTGCGCAATCAATGCTTCTACTTGATTAAGCGTAAACGGCGCAATTGTCAAATCAACGTAATTTTCTTCACTAAGCTTAGGAGAGTTGATTAGTCCAAGCCCCGGCTTTTGTTCACGCGTAATGAAAATGAATTTGCACCTTTCAAGAATATAATCATCTTTCAGAATTTCTTTGAAAAAATCAAAAGACATGCCGTCAATATTTTCAAAGTTGTCTACAATAAACACTGCTTTAATTTTTTCAACAATTGTAAGCAAAACTTTCTTCATTATATTGAACATTTTTGCCTTGTTTTTGTAGATATTTTCGTATTTGTCTAACGTCTCAGGATAGAGAAAATTCAACAAATCCAATATTTCCGTATTTGTAAGAGTCGGAAAATCCTGCTTGAAAAATTTTATTGAATTTTTTTTGAGCTGTAACGTGTCAGGGCAAAAATTGTTCACATTAAAGAAATTAAGCAATAAATCCTGAAAATATCCAAAAGGTGAAAGCTGAGAGACTTGTGTACATGAGCCTAAAAGCCAAATTAGTTTCGCGCTTTTCAGTTCGTTTATAACGTGCCTTATTATAAGGTTTTTACCTGAACCGCTCTCTCCTGAGAGTGTGATTATTGAAGTTTCGCCGTCTTTTATAGCCTCTAAAAGTTTTGTTTTAACTTTTTGTTGAGAATTTAGTTCGGCATTATAAGCAGGTTTTGGGCTGTAAGCCGGTTTTGGGAATTCGGTAGCGCATTTTCTGCACTTTGAAGCCTCGGGATGGTTTGCAGCACCGCAAGTCGTACATATTTTTAAAAGAACTTTATGACACTTTGAGCATTCAAGAGCCGTAATCGGATTAACAGCTCCGCAGGTTTTGCATATAGAGGCAACCTTTGTCCCGCAGTTGTCGCACTTTAGTATCCCATCTTCCAATTCTTTTTTACACTTAGGACATTGCACCCCGAATAACCCCTATAAAACCTCTATTATCTCTTTCAAGGCTTCCGCAACCGCATTTTCCGTGATATTCAGTGCAGAAGCTATCTCTTGAATTCCCATATTTTGTTTGTATTTCAAATCATATATTTGAGCCAAATCCTCCCTTTCGGAAATCAATGCACCCAAATCTTTTTGGATTGTTTCTTTGTCTATATAATCAGTCTCTCCAAACGCCTCGCCTTGCGCTTCAAAAGCAGAAAAATCAATAATTTTGTGCTCATTTTTGTGTTCAACATCCGAATTCAAAGAAGGTTTCTCATCATCTTCTCCGAGCATTTCAACCAAAGTATCATCTTCATACAATTCTGACTGTATCTCAGCATCCTGAGTCATATCACCTGACGGCAATAAATCTTCTTCAAAAGAAACTTCACTCAACTCATCTACTTCATCTGATTGGAGCTCAAACTCGTTTACCTGAGGAAGCTGCTCGCTCTCAGATAGTTCCAATACATCTGCAAAACTATCCTGAGTTTGAGGCTCAATTTCAGTCGGTGCGGAAGCTTCTTCTACATCGTCAGCATCGACAAGCTCAATCGTATCAATTGTGTCAAATTTTTCCTCATCGTCACCAATGACATCGGACTCCTGATTATCTAAATCCAAATCTAAACTCACCACATCATCAAATTGAGAGTCAGTGTTTTCTTCGGCTGCTTCATATTCATTAACAGCGTCGGGTTCAATTCCTGCCGCAAAAATATCCGCCGGTTCAACCTCTTTTTCATCTTCGTCACTGATTTCTTCAGTTTTTTCCGGTTCAAAATCTTGTATTTCAGAAGCTTCTCCATTTCCGGAATCAAAACTTTCGACATCTATATCTGCGGAAGGAGTTTCCTGCTCTATATTTTCAACTGTCGGAATTTCTTCCGCTGTTTCAATTGTTTCCGGCTCAATATATTCATTCGCAATCTCAACAGTTTCATCTTCAGGACTCTCTACACTCTCCGCCGTCTCTGTTGTTTCTACCGGCTGAAACTCGTCTTTTGGAGCATAAGAACTTGCACCGTTAATCATTTTATCAATATATTCAGTGTTAACCTTTATTTCTTCAGCCTTCGGAAGTTCGGGAAGCGGTGTTGGTACAACTTCTATCCTTTTCTTTAAACCTAATTTTTTAGGTACGGTAATCATAGATGTATTAACAACTTTTGCCAGATAACTCTCTATTACACCATCGTCGGTTATAGAAGCAACAACAGCTTTAGAATGCTCGAAAACATCCTCTATAATATCATCTAAAATTTCTTCATATCCTGAAAATTTCTTATGATTTTCTACTAAATTTTTGATAATTTCATAATACTTATTGTCTTTTTCCATAAACTCAACTCTTTATATTATAAATGTATAATCAACACAGGATTTCCCTGTAACCTGTCAAATGAACTTGTATTTGCATTTATGCGCATATTCAAAGCTTTTTTAACTGTTTGCATAATTACATCATCGACACTCTTTTCACCGCTTGATGCAGTTATTCCTACGGGCTCAAATTTTTGCGAAGACGAATTATATTTTACCTCGACTGCAATCCTGTTTGAAATAGGCGGTTTTGTAAGCAGCAGCAATTCTGTTTTCAAATTGAGCTGAATTACTTTGCCTAATTTTACCAAATATCTTTTTGCTGCGGCATTTGAAGCATAGCCTGACGGGACTTCCCAGTCCACCTTGAGATTTGATACCAAAACAGAAGCATCCAAATTTCTCTCAATTTCAGGTATTTGAACAGAGTTTGCTTCATCCTTAGCCTGCTGTGATTTTACGGTATTAACATCCTCAACCGGCATAGCAGAAGTTGCTTGCTGTGGTTGTTCAGCAGGAAGCTCACCCGACTCGCCCTGCAATTCATCGGCAGTAATTTCTTCTTCAACACTCTGCTCTTGATTTTGAGAGTAGGTTGTATAGCCCCAGAAACCGAGTGCGCCGACAAGCGCTATAAGCAAAGCAATTATTAAAACAGGTGATACTTTTTTCTTTGCAGGAGCGTGTTCTTCAGGGGTATCCTGCTCTTGCTCAAAAAGCGCATCTATTTGCTCACTATCATCGCTTGCAACATTTTCCTGTACACTTTCAAGTTGTTCATCGTTTGCTTCTTGGAATTCTTCTTCGTACTCGCTTGGAGATGCTACCGTATTATATTCATAATTTTCGTTCGTCGGCTGAGCTTCTTCATCGCCCAGTTCTTCTGGTATAACTTCGTCAAAATTATCAAAAGCATCTATAATAGCCTGCTCGTCACTTGGAAGTTCCTCTTGAGGGAGTTGAGGTGAAATAAAATTAAACACAGACTGAGCTAAGAAAGCCTTTTTAAGCAGTTCTCTTGCACCTTTGGAGAGAATAAGTCTTTTATATAAATCGAACCTGTCTTCTACAGTTCCTTCCGCAAACTTAAATATCTCAAGTTCTGAGACTGTATCCGCATCGGCAGTTCCGCCGAATCTTGTTTCTACATCATATATTGAAACCAAACTCGTCTCATCCAACCTTATATAATCATCATCTGAGAGTTCTACCGCTTCAGGAAGAATAAAGCCTGCAAGTGAAGCATTGGAAAGTTCTGATGAAACTTTTATAAACATATAAGCGACAGGCAAAATTCCGTTTTTGAAGTGTGATGAAGGAATTGAGGGAGATGAACCTTCTTCGTACATACGTACATCCACGTATGCACCGTTAATGTAAATATCTGAAATATCTATATCTTCAAGAATTTGAACCAAATTATGAAGCCCTGATTTGGAATCTACGGAATACAGAGACTTGTCAAAGAATCTGTCCGCAATATTTGCAGCTACGACATTTTCTACAGCTCTGCTTTTTATATCATTATCAGTAATGTTTTTACATAAATCGTAAGCCGACGTAATATCATTACTATCTATATATATATTATCAGTATTCACCTGCTACTCTCCCATGCTCAAGCTTAATCATACCACATTGTATTTAAAAAATCTACATTTTAGAGCATGAGTTTGACAAACCGTGAAAAATAATTAAATCAAATAGTGGATATTATATTCTAAACGTTAAAGTTATAAAAATAATACCCGACAATCATATTGAAAGGATTGAACAAATATGTTTTCATCAATGATACAAAATATGTTATCCTCATCAGGACACGCAAATGCTATGCAAAGAGCTGTCCAGATGAATAATTATATTCAAAAATATAATCCTGATTGGACACCTGTTGAGAAAAATACACAAGCTGCAAATAACAATGAAGTTCAGTCGTTCGACAAAGTGCTAAAGAATACGGCATCAGTAAAATTTGGCGATTTGCTGACAAATCCTACGACAAGAGTAAACGCATCTCTTTATACTGCACAAGCAGGTGGTGCCGCAACAAAACTCAGTCCGAGACAGAAAATTCAGGAAATAATTTCGCGAGTATCAAAAAAACACGGAGTTGATGAAAAACTTGTAAATGCACTTGTAAAACAAGAGTCAGGTTTTAACCCTAATGCTAAATCAAAAGTGGGTGCAATGGGCTTAATGCAGCTTATGCCATCCACAGCCAAAGGTCTTGGTGTTACAGACCCAATGAATCCTGAACAAAACGTTGAGGGCGGAGTAAAATACTTGAAATCAATGCTTAATAAATATAACGGAAATGTTATACTTGCACTTGCTGCATATAATGCAGGCCCCGGAGCCGTTGATAAATATGACGGCGTTCCGCCATATAAAGAAACACAAAACTACGTCAGGTCAATTTTGTCTAACTATCTGTAAAAAGTAAATTGTCTG